>JASHTK010000103.1 GCA_030040575.1 Gammaproteobacteria bacterium | reverse complement strand
TTCAGCAGGCAGGGGGCGCCGACTGGTCGTCGATCGACACACCGGCGCTGCTGCGAGCCTGCGCCGTCTCGGTCGCGAGCGCCACCACGGCGACGATCCTCATCGGACTCGGCGGCATTCCCCTCGGATACCTGCTCGCGCGCACGCCGGGACGGGCGATGTCGGCGCTCGGCTTTCTCGTGCAGCTGCCGCTCGCGTTACCGCCCCTCGCGAGCGGGATCCTGCTGCTGTTTCTCGTCGGCTACAGCACACCGCTCGGACAAGCGCTCGGCGGGGCGCTCACCGAATCGTTCACCGGCATCGTCCTCGCGGAGGTGTTCGTCGCCTCGCCCTTCCTCATCATCGCGGCGCGGTCGGCCTTCGCCGCGGCGGATCCGATCCTCGAGGGCGTCGGAGCGACGCTCGGCCATGAGCCGCTCGAGCTGTTCTTCCGAGTGAGCTTGCCGATCGCCTGGCCCGCGATCCTTCCGGGACTGCTCCTCGCCTGGCTCCGCGCCTTCGGGGAGTTCGGCGCCACCGTCATGGTGGCGTACCACCCCTACTCCCTGCCGGTGTACACCTACGTCGCATTCGGTGCGCAGGGCCTGCCCGCCATGCTGCCCGTGCTCGTGCCGACGCTCGTGGTCGCGCTCGGCGTGATGATCCTGAGCGGAATCCTCGCGGAACCGCGTAGGGTCCCGCCTGAGCGCGCATCGCGTGGATCGCTTTTGCGCGCGGGCGAGCCTGTGGCGGCCGTCTCGCGCCGCAGCGGAGAGCCGAGCCCCGTGCGGCAGGCCGCGGTGGGGCTCGGCTCCCGCGCGTCGACGTCGGCAGGTGTCGAGTCCGCGACGCTCGCGCTGCGGCTCGACAAGCGGCTCGGCACGTTCCATCTCGACCTCGGGTGGTCTTCGCGCGGCCGCCGCCTCGCAATCCTCGGACCGTCCGGGTCCGGCAAGTCGCTCACCCTGAGGCTCATCGCCGGAATCGAGCGCGCCGATCGGGCAAGCATCGCCGTCCACGGCGTCGAGGTCTCGGAGCTCGACCCCGCGGCGCGAGCCATCGCCTACGTTCCGCAGAACTACGGGCTGTTTCCCCACCTCACGGTGTCCGAGCAGTTGCGGTTCCCCGCGGGAGCCGAGCGGCTCGCCGCCGAGCACTGGATCGGCCGGCTCGGCCTCCAAGGCCTCGAGCAACGCCGACCGGCCAGTCTCTCGCTCGGGCAGCAGCAGCGCGTCGCGCTCGCCCGGGCGCTCGTGCGGCCGGCCGACCTGCTGCTGCTCGATGAGCCCTTCTCGGCGCTCGACGCCCCGTTGCGCGCGCGCCTGCGTGAGGAGCTGCTCGCGCTCCAGGCGGAGCTCCCCGCCGTCACCATCCTCGTCACCCACGATCCGGCGGAAGCGGCGCTCCTCGCCGATGAGATCCTGCTGATCGAAGCCGGCCACGCCTTGCAATCCGGGCCCACGGGCGCCGTATTCCGGCGGCCCGCGAGCGAGAGCGCAGCGCGGCTGCTCGGCGCCGAGACGGCCTCCGAGGCCACGGCGGTCGGCGCTGACCGCATCGCGATCGGCCGCGGAGTGACGCTCGTCGTCGCCGGCCCGGCCTTGACGCCCGGCGAGCGGATCGGCTGGAGCTGCTCGCCGACGGGCGCACGGATCAGCGCGACCGGAGTCCATTCGGCCATCGTTGAGAGCGTGGCCCTGAGCGGCATCGATCGGCAGATCCTCGTCCGCCTGGGGGAGGCGCGTCTGAGGATCGTGGACGGCATCTGCGCGGCGCAGTCCGGCGAGGCCTGTCGCCTCGACATCGATCCGAGTGCCATCCAGATCTGGCCGCTCGCGTGAGTCGAGCGCGCCCCGTGCTCAGAACGGATCGATCTTTCCGGTCTGGAAGTTGACGATCTTGCCGCTGCGCTCCGGGCCCATCGCGTCGATCTGCCGGATCAATCCCGCGACGGCCCGATCGACGGGGGCGGCCACGCGCATGTGCTGCATGTCGGGCTTGGTCGCGACGAAGATGGGCTCGAACAAGCCCACCGTGATTCCCTTCGGCCGCAACGCATAGGCGAGCATCACCATGTACTTGTTGAGCGCGGCCTTGCTCGCGCCGTAGTTCATTGCGACGGCGCCGGGGAGCGGACGCCCGAAGGAACCGGCGGAGGAGGTGATCGTCGCGACCTTCCTCTGCCGCGAGCGCTCGAGGTTCGGCAGGAACGCCTGGACCACGCGCATCGGGCCGAGGGCATTCACGTCGAAGTCGTGACGCGCGGCGTCGAAGTCGATCCGATCGAAGGGCGTGAGCGAGATGCGCATGTCCTCGGCGAAGGTATCCGACACCGCCGCGGCATTGTTGATCAGCACGTCGATCGGCCGATCCCGGTACTTCAGCGCGAGGGCCCGGATCATCGCCGTGTCGGTCACGTCCAGCTCCTCGATCGCGACCTGCGGGTGCTCCACCGCGAGCGTGCGCAAGGCCGCGAGCGCCGGATCGCCGCGCCCGTGCCGGGCGGTCGCAATCACGTTCCAGCCGCGCTCGGCGTACTGGCGCGCGAGCTCGAGGCCCATCCCGCGGTTCGCGCCGGTGATGAGAACCGTCGGCGCACTCGGCTGCGGCTGCGCGAGCGCGCAAAGCGGCAGGAGCAGACACCCGGCAAGCCAGCTCATCCGCCTCGACATGCAGCATACCCCCTCGTCGCGTGGGTCCAGACGATACCACAGCCCTCCTCGCCATCGGCCCTGCGCCCTCCCTATACTGTGCGGCCGCGGTCCGGTGGCCGCGAGTCGTGAAGGCCCGAGCCATGGGATCGATGAGCACGCCTGCGCCTCGGAGATCGTCGAGTCAGCGGATCGCCTGGCCGCTCGTCGCGGCGCTGCTGCTCATCTCGACGGCAGGCCTCGACCGGGGCGGCGCGGCGCTCGCCCAAGCTCCGGCGCGCGCTCGCGCGGTCGTCGCGGGGCAGGTGCTCGGGGTCGCGTTCGTCGGCCGCATGGTCGCGAGCCTCGACCGCTCGCTTCGTTTCTACGAGGCGCTCGGGTTTGTCGAGGATCCGGCGGTCGACTCCTCCTGGCATCGCGACGCGGCGCTCGATCGCCTGTTCGGGATCCGCGGCGTCGAGGTCCGCACGGCAAAGCTCGCCATCGACAGCAATATCTCGGGCCAGCCGTTCGTGCTCTACCTGCGGGAGCTCAAGGGCATCGGGCGGCGGCGCCTCGCCGGCTACCCGCCCTGGGAGCCCGGAGCGACGCACTTTTGCCTGTTCGTCCCGGACGCCGAAGCGCTCTGGGCGCGGTTGCGGGCGAGCGGCATGCTCTGGGCGCGCTCCTGGGGAGGCCGGCTCATCGCTCCTCCCGGCCAGACCCGGGGGATGCTCGCCTACATCACCGATCCCGACGGCATGGATATCGAGATCGCCGATCAGCACCTCGCGACGCCGGGCGGAGCCGTCCGCTCGGCACGACCCGCCGGACCGGGATTCAACCACATCGGCCTCATCGTGCTCGACTCGGACCGAGAGAGAGCCTTCTACGGCGGCGTGCTCGGAGGACGGCTGCTCACCACGCGTGCGCCCTGGTTGAGGGGCGATTTCTACGACGCCGTCGTGGGCGGCCACGGCAACATTCTGCGGTTCCACAACGAGCTGTTTGCCGAGGCCGCGGCCCCGGACGCCCACATGCACTTCGAGATGGTCGAGTTCCAGAACCGCAAGAAGCCCGTGCGTGACGCTCGGATCTCCGACGTGAGCGTCGGGTACGTCGGGTTTGAGGTCGAGGGGCTCGATGCGCTGCTCGCGCGAGCACGAGCGGCCGGAGCAAAGGTGGTCTCGCGCGGCGGCATCGTGCGGATGGCGGACGGCTCCCGCGCCGTCCTGATCCGCGACCCCGACGTGGGCGCGTTCCTCGAGCTGCTCGAGCCGCCGGCCGGCTGAGGCCGGACCGATCGCGGGTGCGCCCCGCGATTCATCGAGAGGAGATCTCCGTCGCCGTGCCTGCGGCCGTGCGGTCCGCCGGAGGCTCTGCACTGAAAGGCTCCTCGGATGAGCGCCGAGCCGGCGACAGGGCAAGCGCGGCGAGCAGCGCTGCAAAGGCGCTGAGCAGCGCGCCGATCCCGAAGGCGAGGTGGTACCCCTCATTGAGGGCGGCGAGCGATCCGGAACCGGCGCGCTGCAGCGCGAGGGTCCGCAAGTCGGCGAGGCTCGCGAGCGCTGCGAGTCCGACCGCCCCGCCCATCATGAAAGAGGTGTTGACGACGCCCGATGCGAGTCCCGATTCGTGCGCGTCGACGTCGCTCATCGCGGCGAGGAGCACCGGGTTGAACGACATGCCGCCCCCGAGTCCGAGTAGCACCATCCCGGGCAGGACGTCTCGGACGAAGGTGCCGCCGAGCGGGGCGCGCGCGAAGCAGACGAGGCCGAGCGCGCCGAGCGCGAGGCCGCTCGCAAGCGGCGCGCGAATCCCGAACCGCACCACCATCCGCGCGGAAAGCCCTGCCGAGAACACCGCCATGATGAGGTCGGCCGGCAGGAACGCGAGGCCGACGCGCAGCGGAACGTAGTGAAGGACCCGCTGCAGGTAGAGTGCGGATAGGACGAACCAGGCGAACAGCCCGGCGGCCCACAGCACCGCGACAAGATTCGCGGCAGCGAGGTTGCGCAGCCCGAACAGCCGCAGAGGCGCGAGCGGCTCGCGGACGTGCGACTCGATCGCGATGAACGCGAGGAGCAGCGCCGCGGCAAGGCTCAAAAGGCTCACGGTGCGAGCGGACATCCAGCCGATGGCGTTGGCGTTGACGACGGCGTACACCGCGATCATCAACGCGGCCGTGATCGCGATCGCCCCGCCGACGTCGTGGGAGCGCGGGCCGTGCACGGCTCCCTCGCGTGGCAGCAGCGCGGCGCAGAGCCCGTAGACGGCGACGCCGATCGGAAGATTAACGAGAAAGACCGAATGCCAGCCGAGCGCCTGCGTGAGAATCCCGCCGAGCAGCTCACCGATGCTGCCGCCCGCCGCGCCGATGAACCCGTAGATTCCCATCGCCATCGCCCGGTCGGCCGGCGCCGTGAACAGGCTCATCACGAGCGACAGCGAGACCGCGGCGACGACCGCTCCGCCGAGGCCCTGCACCGCTCGCGCCACGATGAGCTCGGGCTGCGTCCGCGCGAGCCCGCACACGAGCGAGGCGAGCGTGAACAGGCAGAGGCCCGCGAGAAACAAGCGCCGCGGGCCATAGAGATCTCCGAGCCGCCCGCCGAGCAATAGGAAGCCGCCGAAGGTGAGCAGGTACGCATTGAGCACCCAGGTGAGGCCGGAGCGCGAGAAGCCGAGGCTCGACTGGATCGACGGCAGCGAGACGGTGACGATCGTCGTGTCGAGCACGATCATCAGCACGCCGAGACAGAGCGCGTAGAGCGCGAGCAGGCGCGCGCGGTCGGCAGACCGGTCACTCACGGGATCATCTCGTCAGACTGGGGTGAGGGCAGTATGAGTGGAGCGACGCCGCACAGTCCACCGTGCGGCGACGCGGTCGCCCGCGGGCCTGGAGAGCCGCGCCGGCGGGCCGATCAGTTCGCGAGCGAGAGGGCAGGCCGGCCGGCGAAGCGGGCGCTGATGTGCTCGCCGAGCGCGTCCGCGAGGCTGCCGCGGGGGCCGATCGTGGTGTTGACGAGCACGACCCCGGCGTAATCGCCCTGCGGATTGAAGAACGCGTAGGCGGTGTAGCCGCCGGTCCCGCCATCGTGCCAGTAGTCCCCGGTTTTCGGGACGTAGAGCCACGCGCAGGCGATCCGCATTGGCCCCGCATCGGCGCGCAACTCGTGCGCGAGGGCGAGGGCCGCGGGCAGCGTCGCCGCGCTGCGCGAGGTGCCGCGCGCGAGCCGCTCGGGGTGCAGGTTCGCCTCGAGGTATGCGAGCAGATCGCCGGCGGTCGAGCGCAGGGCCCCGGCGCCCGCCAGCGCGTCGAGATCCCACGCGTGCGCCGGCCGGTGATCGGCCGAGTGACCCACGATGAAGCGCGCCTGCTGGGCCGGGGAGAGCGCGACGACCGTATCGGGGAGACCGAGCGGGCTCGTGACCTCCTCCGCCACGAGCTGCGCGTAGGAGGTGCCGGCGCGATTCGCGAGCGCCTGGCCGAGCAGGCCGACCCCGAGATTGCTGTAGAGGAAGGAGGTGACGGCGGGCCTGCCGACGCCGTGCCGGTGCAGGAACTGGTAGAGATTGGCGGCTCGGTAGTCCGCGTAGGGATTGCTCGGATCGGCGGGAGCGAAATTGTCGGGCATGCGCGGCAGGCCCGAGTGCTGGGTGGCAAGGTCGAGCAGCGTGATCTCAGGCCCTTGCGGCTTGGCGACCGTGCCCGGCGGCAGCAGCTCGCGGACGGGCTCATCGAGCCGGACCTTCCCTTGCACCACGAGCTGCGCGAGCGCCAGACCGGTGAAGGTCTTGGTGATCGAGCCGATCTCGAAAATGGAGTCGGGCCGTGCGGTGCCGTAGGCGAAGACGCGGCGCACGCCGTGGCGGAGCACCCCGATCGCGACGCCGGTCGAGGTCTCGGGGGCGAGCGCGCCTCGCGTGAGGGCCTGCTGCAAGTCCCGATCGAGCACGGCCTGCATCGCATCCGCAGCGACCGGAGGAAGTGCCGGGTCGTAGGAGACCTGCGGCGGCGCGGGCGGCGCAAGGGGCGCGGCTCGGCGCTCGAGGTTGAGCGCGAGCGAGCGGCCTGCCTGGCTCCACGTGCCCGTGAGCGATTGCCCGTCGCCCGAGAGAGTCCCGCTCCAGTGCGCGGCGCCCGGCACCGCGGGAATGTCGAACGCGAAATGGGCTCCGGATCGCTTCACGTTCGCGCACGCGAGGCCGAAGGCGCCCTGATCGATGCTGTCGAGGGTGCAGTACTGCCGCCCGGCGCGGTCGCTGCGCACCGAGAGCTGGATCCGCAGCGACACGCCTGGCGCCTGCAGCGACCCGAGCCAGAATCCATCGACCGGCGAGGGCTTGCTCGCGGCGGCGAACGTATCGCGCGTGAAGGTGAGCGGCATTGGACTACCCTGACTCCAGTTCCCCGCAAGCCTCGCCCCGCTGTTCTCGATCGATCCGGACCATGTGCCGCCCACGGAGGGCACGGCGAAGGAGAGCGTCGACCCTTGCAGGCGAAAGTCCGTGCACGGCAGGCCCATCGCGCCCTGGTTCGGATCATCGAGCGAGCCGGTGAGCGAGCCGTCGGGCGCCGCCACGATGTGCAGCACGAGACGCAGCGGCCCGAGAGTGCCGTCGAAGTCCCCGTGCAGGGCCTGAGCGGCTTGCGCGCCGTCCGCGCGCGCAGCCGGCACCGTGACGGCGAAGCCCCCGAGCAGCACGAGGATCCAGCCGAATGAGCGCCTGGCCCGTTGCATCGCAGCCCCCTTGAGTCCGGCGCCGTGCGCGGCGCAGCCGCCATCAGGCGCGCTCGGTGAGCGTCTCGAGCTCATCGATCCGCCTCGCGAGTCCGCGGGCAGCCCGCGCGGCCACCCCGGCGAGCAGCGCGCCGATCACGACAAAGGCAGCGAGCGCCTTGACTGCGGCCGTCGCGTGGCTCGGTGCTTTGCGAACCGTCGCGACCGCGAAGACGGCTGGTCCCACGGCGAGCGGCAGCACGTACCACACGAGAAGCGTGCGCGCGTGGAGCACCTTGCGCGCGAGGCTATCGCGATAGAAGGCGAGCGACTGCGAGAAGCTCAACCCCTCCGGCATCGGCGCGAGCTGCACGTGCCGGCGCAGGAACCAGATGACGAAAAGCGCCCCCGCGGCGGTGAGCGCGCAGGTCGCCGTGGCGATCGAGGTGGCCGCGCTCCACGCGAACAGGCCGCAGCAGGCGATGAGCGCCCACCCCGCCCCGATCTCGATACGATTCGCTCGGCGGCAGGCCGCCTCGAAGCGTCTCACCTCGGAGGTGAGCTCGGCCATCGATAGGGCCCGCGGCTGCGGGCCTCCCGTCGCGCCGGCGCCTTGCAGGCGGATGAAAAACAGCGTGATGGCGCCGAGCGGCAGACCGACGCGCAGCGCCCGCCACTGCGACAGCAGCAGCTGCGGGGCCGAGTGAGCCAAGGCGACCTGCGCGAGCAGCACGCATGCAGCGGCCACCATGAGGTCCACTGCGGCGCGACGAGCCGGACTCGGCGCGCTCGGAACGCCCGGCGCGGCCGGAACGCCCGGCGCGGCCCGAACGCCCGGCGGGCTCGGTGCCGGCCCGCGGTACACGTCGCGCAGCGCCAAGACCGCGATGCAGATCATGGTCGGCAGCGTCGCGACGAGCCAGCTCCTCTGCAGGTTTCCGTAGAAAACCCCGTACCACAGGACGAAGGCGAGAAAGCCCATGAGCGGGGCATTGAAGGTGCGCCGCAGGCGGCTTGCGATGATCAAGGGCAGCGTCCGCAGCACATCGCGCAGATACTGAGGCGGCGAGCGGTAGCGCTCGCAGAGGTCCCCGAGCACGTGCTCGCGGCTCGCCGCGGGCACGAGCCGTTGCACGATTCGCTCGATCAGCGCGGGCGGGCGGGCGTCCACTTTCCGGTCCACGTGTGGGTCCCCCAGACCTCCTCGACCGCCGCGCACACGCGCCGTGCCGTGAGCGCCGAGTCGCGCAGCGCCCGCTCGCCGCCCGGCTCGAGGCGGTAGTGGCGCTTTGCGCGCCCTCCCCGCTCGGGAGTCGGATCGGAGAGCCACGAGGAGATCAACCCCTTGTCCTCGAGGCGATCGAGCGTCGCATAGACCGCGCCGAGCGAGATGCTCCGCGCGCCTGCGAGCGCCTCGACCGCGGCATGGATCGTCACCCCGTACGCGTTGCGGCCGCAGCGCAGCACCGCCGTCATCACGAGCTGCTCGAACTGGCCGACGGAGGGAGGCGGCCTCATTTCCCATACAATATATGGGAAATAGCCGCGCGGTCAACTCAACGCCTCTGCGGCCGGGAGCCTCTCCAGCGCGTCGGACGGCCGCGGTGCCTCACGACGCGCGTCGTCAATTCATGGCGGTGGGGGTGGGATTCGAACCCACGAACAGGTCGCCCCGTTGCTAGTTTTCAAGACTAGTGCCATCAACCGCTCGGCCACCCCACCTCATCAACGCTCTGGCGGACCTCCGCGACGGGCTGCGCTGCCCTGCGAGAGTGCTCGCGCCTGCGCTCGAGAATACTAGCCCCCGTCCGGCCGGTCGAGGCAGGCCGCAGCCCGTCGCCACGTCGCCACGTCGCGCCACCGCTCTCGGGCGGCTCGTCAAACGGCGTATGTGCCCGTCGCGAGCGCGCGCTCCGGAACCCACATGCCGTGGAAGGTGGACCGCACGCGCACCGGAAGCTTGAGGAGCGCGACCGGACCGTCGGCGAGGCGGCCCGCGTCGAGCACCGCAAGATCGCTGCGGCTCTCCGCGAAGCGGTTCACGATGACGAGCAGGTACCCCTCGCCCTCGGGCGCTCCGGGACGCACGACGAAGTTCGGCTCGTGAACGCCGCAATTCTCCCCGGGCGACCAGACCGCGAGCTCCTCGCGCGCGTGATCGAAGCGGCCGATGGCGCCGAAGCCGCTCTCCCCCGCCCGCGCCGTCGGCGAGCGGCAGATGCCGTATCCGTACCGATACGGCTTGCCGAGGTACCGATCGTCACACTTCGGCATCTCGCAGGGCACGCGCGCGAGCAGGCGCGCCTCGTACTCATCGTGCCGTCCGGCGAGATCGAACGTGAGCCGGGTGAGGAACGGCGGCACCGCTTTGTAGGGCGAGCCGTCGTGGCTCGGGAAGAACTCGAAGCAGTTGCCCTGGTACAGGCACAGGTCGAGATGCACCTTCGAGCCCTCATCGAAGGCGTTCATCATGTGGCCCGCGCTCACCGCGGGACCGCGGAACCAGCGAATCTCGCTCGCCGGGCCGCGCCGCGGCAGGATCGCAAAGTGGCTCTGCTGCTCGGGATGCCACTCGTAGAACGGGCCGCCTGCCTTGATCACGTCGAGGTCCGTGATCAGGGGGAAGAACGGCGCGATGACATGAGTCTCCGTCACGGCGAAGTCGTGCACCATGCCGGGGTAGGGCATGTCGAACCAGGTCTCGTGCGCGATCTTTCCTGCGGCATCGGCGATGTAGTACGCGAAGTCCCGCGTGCAGTCCCCGCGCGCCTGGTAGGAGAACATCAGCAGCTCGTTGCGATGCAGATCGAGCTTCGGATGGGCCGTGAGGCTCACGGCCTTTACCGCGCCCTCGAAGCTCCACGTGCCCCGGGTCGCGAGCGTGTCCGGATCGAGCTCGACCGGCAGGGAGTCCTCTTTGAGGATCAGGAGCTTGCCGCCGTGCCAGACGGCGTTGGTATTGGCGGTCCCCATGCTCTTGCCCGCGACGCTCGGATCGTTCGTGTAGCGGTTGCGGTAGCGGCCAAAGAGCGACCGGCGCGCCCGCTCCTGCAGGAGGAAGCGCTCGTTGCGCACCCAGCGGCTGCGGTAATCGACGTGTCCGCGGTCGAACCGGAACAGGTGCGCCATGCCCTCCCCGTCAATGAAGACATCCTCCTTGAAGAGCGGCGGGTACTGGCGGTCCGGCCCGCACCGGTAGAGCGTTCCGCTCAGATCCGCGGGCACCTCGCCTGCGGCGACCTCGAGGTCGCGGATGTCGGATTCGACCCGCAGCGGAGCACCCCAGCCCCGATAGAGCGGAATGTCCGGAAATACCACCGCCATGAGCGCACTCCCTCAGTGCCGACCGCGATGCGACCGCGGGCGAGGGCAATACTCGACCTGCCTCGAGGCGAATTCAATGGTCATCGCGCGCGGCGGCGCGCAACA
>JASHTK010000102.1 GCA_030040575.1 Gammaproteobacteria bacterium | reverse complement strand
GAGCTCGCGCGGCGCGACATCAAGAGCCTGCTCTACCTGCTCGTCGATGTCGTGATTCAGTTCGGCGTCGAGCGCCACGAGCGCTTCATCAAGGAGATCTGGTACGAGCCGCAGCGCAAGCGCCGGGGCACGCGCCACTGAGCGAGGGAGCGGAGGCAATGGACGAGGCAGTGGCGCGAGGGGATTTGCTCATGGAGGCGGCGGAGCGGCAGCAGCGGCAAGCCGAGAGTGCAGTCGAGCGCCTGAACGCGCTCGCGCAGGGCCTCGATGAGGTCGTGCGCGACGAGGTGCGCGCCGCCTTCGCGGAGGAGTTTCGGATGCTCGGCGCGGCGAGCGAGCGCGCCGCACAGGCTCTGCACTCGGTGCGGCGGGTGGCGAGCGTGCGCGTCGCGCTCTGGGCCGTCGGGGTGACCGCCGCGTGCTCGCTGATTCCGATCGCGGTCGCCTGGACCGTGCTGCCCGCGCGCGGCGAGGTCGCGCAGATGCGCCGGGAGCGCGACGAGCTCGCGGCGAGCATCGCTCGCCTGCGCGAGCAGGGCGGCAGGATCGACCTGCGGCGCTGCGGCCCGGGCAGCCGGGTCTGTGTGCGGGTCGATCGCTCAGCGCCGGCCTACGGCGTTGAGGCGGACTACCTCGTCGTGAAGGGTTACTGAGATGCTCGATGCGTCCGCGCTCTGGCCGCAGACGCAGGCGTCGCCCGCCGCCGCGGTGGTGGTCGCGGCGGTCGTGATCGCGGGGTGGCTCTTGCGTCGCCGGACAGACCGGGAGGCTTACCGACGTGGAGCGATCGTTCGGACTCCGCGCCGGGCGCGGCGCGCCGTGCGGCATCGCCCTCGAGCGGCGGGCGACATGGCCCTCAGGCTGGGGGGCGTCGTCCTGCGGCCGGAGGATGAGACCAAGCACTTCAAGCTCATCGGCACCACCGGCACCGGCAAGACGACGGCGATCCGCGAGCTGCTCCGCGGCGCCCTCGCGCGCGGGGATCGTGCCCTCATCACGGACCCCGACGGAAGCTATCTCAGGCGCTTCCACGATCGGTATCGCGGCGATGTGATCCTCAATCCGTTCGAGCCTGACTCCGCGCGGTGGGATCCATTCGCCGAGGCGCGCAGCTCGTGCGATTACGACGAGCTCGCTCGAGGCTTGATTCCCGCGAGTGACGACGCGGCGGGACGAGAGTGGAGAGCGTACGCGCGCACGTTCGTCTCGGCCGTTCTCAGGAGGTGCCAGCAGTCCGCCGAGCGGGACATCGGACGGCTCTGGTACCTGCTCGCCGTGGCCGGAGTCGACGAGCTGCGGGAAGTGCTCGCCGGAACGCCGGCCCAGCCGTTCCTGGATCCGGACAACGCGCGGATGTTCTGCTCGATCCGATCGGTCGCCGTGTCGGCGGTCGCCGCGCTCGAGTACGTGCAGGCCCAGCGCACGGCGGCAGTCTCGGTTCGCAGCTGGGTCGCACGTGGCTCGGGGGTGCTGTTCATCCCGTACCGAGCCGGCCAGGTCGCGGCCCTGCGCTCGATCATCGCGACCTGGACCCGGCTCGCGATCTTTGAGGCCATGAGCGAGCCGCAGAGCGAGGAGCGGCGGCTGTGGTTCGTTGTGGATGAGCTCGATGCGCTCGGCGCCATCGACGGACTGACGGACGCCCTCGCGCGGCTTCGCAAGTACGGCGGCCGCTGCGTGCTCGGCTTCCAATCGCTCGGACAGGTCTCGAGCACGTATGGGGCCCGGGATGCGCAGACCCTCGTCGAGAATTGCGGAAACACGCTCATTCTGCGCTGTTCGGGCAGTGAGCACGGCGGCACCTCTTCCTTCGCATCGCGCCTCATCGGGGACCGCGAGATCGTGCGGCGGCAGACCTCTCGCGGCCGCGACCGCGGCACGCTGTTCTCGCCCGGCGGTTTGCGCCGCTCCACTCAGGTGAGCGAACAACTCGCCACCGAGGCGGCGGTGATGGCGACCGAGCTCGAGCAGCTGCCGGATCTTGCCGGATACTTGAAGACTGCCTCCTCGCCGCGATGGGTACGAATCGCCCTTGCTGCGGACGCTGCTCCATGGCGATCTACTTCCTCGGCATGAAGACCTTCGGGCGTGCCCGGGGCACGCGGGGCAGCCGGGCGACGAGCGGCGCGGCCTATCGGGCGGGCGAGCGCATCCGGGACGAGCGGACCGGCGCCGTCTACGACTATCGTCGCCGGCGAGACGTGCTGCACAAGGAGATCGTGCTGCCGGCGGGAGTTGCTGCGGGCGGGGCGGCGCCCGACTGGGCGCGCGATCGATCCGCGCTGTGGAATGCCGCGGAAAGCGCGGAGCGAGCGCGGAACGCCCGGGTGGCGCGCGAGTTCACCGTGGGGCTGCCCCACGAGCTCGCCCCGGAGCAGCGCACGGCGCTCGCGCGCCGCTTCGCGCAGGAGATCGCGAGCCGCTACGGCAGCGCCGTCGATCTCGTCCTGCACGCGCCCCGAGGGGACCCACGGAACTTCCACGCTCACCTGCTCACGACCACCCGCGAGGCGACGGCGCAGGGCCTCGGGGCCAAGACGACTCTCGAGCTGTCCGGCACGGAGCGGTATCGCCGCGGCCTCGCTCGGTGGGCCGAGGAGCGCGCGAGCATTCGCGAGCGCTGGGCGACCTTGGCGAACGAGGCGTTGAGAGAGGCCCGTCTCGAGCCGCGGATCACGGCTCTCGATCGCGCGCAGGCGCGCGCGCGGGCGCTGAGCCATGCATCGGAGCCGCGACTGCCTCTTGCCGCCTATCATATGGAGCAGCGCGGTGCATACAGCTTCGTCGCGGAGCGGATCCGCGAGAGGGCGCGCGCCGAGCTCGTGCGCCCGACTTTCGAGCGGCAGTCCCCGGCACGGGAGCGCCTGCGCGAGCCGAACCGTCTCCAGGCGGCTCGTGACGAGAGCACTCGCGGCGCCTCGATCTCCGTGGTGAGCGATCGGGCGGGGCAGGCCGCGCTGCGCTGGGCGGTGGACCGTCGCATCGGGCGATGGCGCGCCGCGGGAACCACGCAGGAGAAGGAGGGCGAGGCTTTGCGCCAGTGGCTGGCGTCGCGAGAGGCGCGGCTGCGCGAAGCGCGCGATTCGGCGCGAGAAGCGCCCGAGCGGGACCGAGCGAAGGCCCGCAGCCGCGACTACGATCTCGGCCTGTAGCACTCGGCACGGGTGCGTGGAGGAGGGATTCGCGGCTTGAGCGCTCGGCGAGGCGCACCACCTGCGCGGCCGGGCGCGCCACGGTAAACTGCATGCCCGGTGCCCCCGTAGCTCAGTGGATAGAGCGACCGCCTCCTAAGCGGTAGGTCGTCGGTTCAACTCCGGCCGGGGGCGCCACTTGGCGAGCACTACGATCGACCTGGCGGCGGATCCCCGCTTCTACTCCGGCATCCACCCGGCATCGCTCGGGCTCTTGGGAGAAATAGGGCTGCGTCGAAATGGGTTTCCCACGACAGTCGTTCATCAAACTGTCGCTTGCTGAGAGGTTGGGCGGGTCTGCCGCTGCCGGAGCGCGATAATCCTGCTACGTCGAGTCAGACACGGGGGCTCTACAAATTGCCCCTTTTGAGCTCACCCACTGCATAGTCGCACGCCCGCGCCGTGAGTGCCATGTAAGTCAGCGATGGATTCTGACATGCCGATGAGGTCATGCAGCTACCATCCGTAATGAACACATTCTTCACATCATGCATCTGATTGAACTCGTTCAGCACGGACGTACGCGGATCGCGACCCATGCGC
>JASHTK010000012.1 GCA_030040575.1 Gammaproteobacteria bacterium | reverse complement strand
GAGCGCGCCTCGATGAGCGCCGCGACGAGCAGCAGATCGAGCTTGCGGCCCGGATTGGCCGTGCGCAGCAGCGCACGCAGCCCCGCCCCGTAGCGGCCCGGCTTGCACCGCTTAAAGCGCACGCCGAGCACCTCGATCAGGCTCTGGACCTGCTCGAAGTGCCGGAGCTCCTCGCGGGCGAGCCGCGAGAGCGCGGCGCAGAGCGGGCGGTCCTCCGGATAGGCGAAGATCAAAGCGAGTGCCGTGGAAGCCGCCTTCTTCTCGCAGTGCGCGTGGTCGAGCAGCAGCGCCGCCCAGTGCGCGACCGCGGCGTCCACCCACCCCGGCGGCGTCGGCGCGAGCAGGATGTCGCAGGGACCCGCCTCCTCCGCATGGCTCGCCGGACGGGTCATGCGACCAGCTCATCCGCGCAGAGCTCCTCGAGCGCCTGCTGCAGGGCCGCCGCCGCGGAGGCGGCCGACTCGAAGCGATCCGCGGGCTCCTTGGCGAGCAGCCGCTCGATGAGCGGCTGCAGCCTCGCGAGCGGCTCGGGCAGCACGGGCAGCGGCGCCTTGCGCTGCAGGTAGATGATCGCCATCGGATTCTCGGCCGTGTACGGCTTACGGCCGGCGAGCATCTCGTAGAGGATCACCCCGAGGCTGTAGAGGTCGCTGCGCTCGTCGATCCGCTTGCCGTGCCCCTGCTCGGGGCTCATGTACTGCGGCGTGCCGCAGATGAGGTTCGGATCCGTCGAATCGAGCGCGAGCGCCCGGTGCACCGAGAGGCCGAAGTCGATCAAGGCGAGCGAGCCGTCCTCGCGCAGCATGACGTTGCCCGGCTTTAAATCCCGGTGCAACACGCCGGCCTGGTGGATCGCCTGCAGCGCGCAGGCGAGCTGCAGGGCGAACCGCAGGGCCGCCGCGGGCGCGACGCCCGCGCGAATCCGCTTGGCGAGATCGCCGTGCGGGAAGTACTCCATCACGAGGTAGGCATGCTCATCGCTCACGCCGAGGTCGTGCAGACGCACGATGCAGGGGCCCTGGATCCGCTGCACGATCTCGTGCTCCTGCAGGAAGCGCTTGAACGCGTGATCGAGCGCGTCCTCGCGCAACCCGTCGCGGGCGACCTTGATCGCGACCAGCACCGGATCGAGCTCGCTCTCGGCAAGATACAGCTCCGCGAGGTGGCCTTTCGCGAGGCGGCGGATGCGGCGGTATCCGGGGATGCGCGCCCCGCCGAAGCGGGAGGAGTCAAGTCCGCTTGCCGCCCGATGCGCGCGCATGCCCGCCTGGTGCGCGGCGGCCTGCCCGATCGCCCCGATGAGCGCGCCGTGGTCGATCTTCTCCCGGCCGACGACGGCGGCGGCGCCGACGGCGCGCGCGCGCCGGGCCATCCCCTCGTCGCGGTCGCTCGCGAGGAACACGATCGGCGCGAATCCGCTCCGCTGCGCGAGGTCCTCGAGCCACTCGAGGCCGCGCGCGCCACCGAGCAGCACCGCGTCGAATCCGTTCGCACGGATCTCGGGCGCGATGGCGCCGCGGGCCTGCGCGTCGTACGCGACGCAGGTCGCGTGCGGCCAGCGGCACGCCGCGTGGTGCCGCAGCAGCTCACGGTAGCGGGGATCCTCGTCGATGATCAGGAGCCGCATGGCGCGGGCGCTCAATCGAGGGGCCGGCCAGCGGTCGCGTGCGCGCTCAGCCAGGCCTCCGCCGCCGCCCTCGGCAGCTTCAGCCCAAGGAGGAGGTCTCCGACGTTCGTGCCGGTCGGGCCCGTGCGCAGGAGATCGCCGGCCGCCGCGAGCGCCGGGCCGGAGTCGGCGCGGCGCAGGCAATCCTCCACATCGAGCCCGGCGCAGGCGATGCGCGCGCAGGTTCCGCCATCGACGAGCGCACCCGCATCCTCGGTAGGCCCGTCCGTGCCATCGGTCCCGGCAGCGAGCAAGAACAGGTCCTCGTACCCGGCGATGAGCCGCGCCGCCTCGAGCGCGAGGTGTTGATTGCGGCCGCCCTGTCCCGGGGCCGCAGGCAGCTCGAGCACCGACTCCCCGCCCCAGGCTCTGAGCTCGCACGGGCCGAGCGCGAGCTCGTGCGCGAAGCGCACGGCGAGCGGACCCACGGGGCCGCCGAAGCGCTCCTTGCGCACTTGCGCGCGCAGTCCCGCGGCGCGGACGCGCACGGCGCTCAGGGCCTCGCCGAGCGAGGCGACGACGATCCGCTCGACATCGTCGGCGGGTGCTGCGCGCCCGGCCGGAGCCGCGGCGGAGGCCACCGGGCCGAGCAGCCCCGAGCCGATGACCGCCGGATCATCGCCCGGCACGTCGGAGATGAAGACCGCGAGCGCGCCCCGCCCGGCGAGCAAGGCGGCGAGGCGTCCGCCCTTGATGAGCGAGATCCGCCGCCGCTCGGCATTGAGCTCGCCGATCGCCAGCCCGCTCGCGAGCCCCTGCGCGTTGAGCCGCCGCAGATCCTCGAGGCTCGTCCCGGGCGTGAGCACCTCGACGAGGCTCGAGGCGCCTCCGGAGACCAAGGCGAGCGGCCGCGCGCCGCGCGGCATCTCCTGAAGGAATTCGAGCAGGCGCGCACCCGCCTCGAGCGAGCGCCGGTCCGGCACCGGATGACCGCTCTCGCGGATCTCGATTCCGGGAAGCGAGCGCACTGCGGCGTCCACGTGGCCTTCCTTGGTGATGAGGAGCACCCGCTCGAGCGCCGCGCCGAGCGCATCGCTCGCCCCGAGCGCCATGCGGGAGGCCGCCTTCCCCACCGCGACGGCCCAGACCGGCCCGCCGCGCGGCTCCGCCCCGCTCGGCTGCGGCCCCCGCAGAGCCTGCCACGGCTCGAGCGCCTGCCGCGTCCGCGTCCGGCCGTCCACTGCCGCGAGCGCCCCCCGCAGCAGCTCGAGCAGGATCCGGCGGCGCGGCTCCTCGCGGACGACCACGTCACGAGCCGCGCACGACCCTCAGGGGTGTGCGCCGCCCCGTGCCGCGGCGCGCCTTCGCCTCGTCGGAGCGCTCGAGCTGCAGCCGCTCGAGATACTCCCGCGTCACATCGCCCGTCACGTACTCGCCCGAGAAGCACGAGGTGTCGAACTCGGTGATCCGGGCGTCATCGTGGCGGCAGGCCGCGACGAGATCCTCGAGGTCCTGGTAGATGAGCCAGTCCGCCCCGATGAAGCCTCGGATCTCCTCGAGGCTGCGGCCGCTCGCGATGAGCTCGCTCGCCGCGGGCATGTCGATGCCGTACACGTTCGGAAAGCGCACGGGCGGGGCGGCGGAGGCGAAGTAGACCTTCTTCGCGCCGGCCTCGCGCGCGAGCTCGATGATCTGCGCGGAGGTCGTCCCGCGCACAATGGAGTCATCCACCAGCAGCACGTTCTTGCCGCGGAATTCGAGGTCGATGGCGTTCAGCTTGCGGCGCACCGACTTCTCGCGCAGCTCCTGGCCCGGCATGATGAACGTGCGACCGATGTAGCGGCTCTTGGTGAAGCCCTCGCGGTACTTCAGGCCGAGCCGCTGGGCGACCTGCAGCGCGCTCGTGCGGCTCGTGTCCGGGATCGGGATCACCACCTCGATGTCGTGGTCCGGCCGCTCGCGCAGGATCTTCTCGGCGAGGCGATCCCCCATGCGCATGCGCGCGCGGTACACCGAGATGTTGTCCATGATCGAGTCCGGCCGCGCGAAGTACACGTACTCGAAGATGCACGGCGTGTGGCGCACGGCCGGCACGCACTGCTGCGAGTGCAGGTGTCCCTGCTCATCGATGAAGACCGCCTCCCCCGGGGCGATGTCCCGGACGCGCTTGAAGGAGAGCATGTCGAGCGCGACGCTCTCGGAGGCGAGCATCCACTCCGGGCCCTTCGGCGACTCGCGCTGTCCGAGCACGAGCGGGCGGATACCGTTCGGATCGCGAAAGCCGAGCACGCCGTGGCCGATGATCATGGCGACGACGGCATAGCCGCCGCGGCAGCGCCGGTACACGGCGCTCAGGGCCGCGAACACGTCGCCGGCCGTGACGCGCAGCGTGCCGATCCGCTGCAGCTCCGAGGCGAACACGTTGAGCAGCACCTCCGAGTCGGACGCCGTGTTGAGGTGCCGGCGGTCCTCGCGCGTCAGCACCTCGGCGAGCTCGGCGGCGTTGGTGAGATTGCCGTTGTGCGCGAGGCACAGGCCGTAGGGCGCATTGACGTAGAACGGCTGCGCCTCCGAGGCGCTGTCGCACCCGGCCGTCGGGTAGCGCACGTGTCCGATGCCGATGTTGCCGCGCAGCTCGATCATGTGCTGCTGCTGGAACACGTCGCGCACGAGCCCGCTGCCCTTGCGCACGTAGATCTCGCCCTCGCTCTCGGTGACGATTCCGGCGGCGTCCTGGCCGCGATGCTGCAGGACGGTGAGCGCATCGTACAGGCGCTGATTCGCGGGACCTCTGCCGACGATGCCGACGATGCCGCACATGGCCGCCCCCTAGCTCATTCCGCCGCGTCGCCGGTGACCATGCGCAGCACGCTCGCGATGTCCACGCTGTACGGCAGCAGCAGCGACTTGTGCCACCAGCGCTCCCCATCGAGTTTCAGCGTCTGGCAGAACACCACGAGCACCCCGAGGATCACCAGGCCGCGGAGCAGGCCGACCACGAAGCCGACGAAGCGGTCCATGCTGCTGAAGATCGAGAGCCGCACCAGCTGGCCGGTGATCGCGCCGACTGCCGCACCGACGAGCAGCACGGCAAAGAGCAGCACCGCCCGGGCCGTCCACAGCCGCACCCGCGGCCCGGCGAGCAGTCCCCCGAGATACGGCTCCAGCCGGTCGCTCAGATGCCAGGCGACGAATAAGGCGACGAGCCAGGTGACGAGCGCGATGACTTCCCGCAAGAAGCCGCGCGCCAGGCCGACCACGGCCGAGATGACGATGAGCGCGATGATCAAATAATCGACGGCGGTCATGCAGGCTGGGGGCCCCTGTCCGGTGCGGCGCGGATTGTACTAAAGCGCCGCGGGCGCCGCCTGTGCGCCGGTGCGAAGTTCGAGCGAGCCGGCGCAGCGCCAGGGCGGAGCCGGCGCACCGAGGAGGCTCGCCCGCTGACGCCGCCAAGCGACACCTAGGGCCGCTGCACGACCGCCGACTCCCCGGCGGCGTGCAGCCGGCGCGCCACGGCGAGCGCGGCCGCGCGATCCCGCTCCGGACCGACTCGCACACGGTACCACTTCCGGCCATGACTCACGCTCTCCGCGACGGATGCCGCGAACCCTTTGATCCTCAGCTGGTGGGCGAGCCGATCCGCATGCTCCGCGGTTGCGAAGCTGCCGACCTGCACCTGCCAGCCCACCGCGATCGATGCCGATCCCGCCGCACGCTTCGCCGCCGCGTGCACGGCGCGAGGCGGCCTCGTCGACGCAGCGCCGCGGCGAGACGCCGCGCCCGGCCGAGATACCGCGCCCGCGCGAGGCGCCACGCCAGGCTGACC
>JASHTK010000101.1 GCA_030040575.1 Gammaproteobacteria bacterium | reverse complement strand
ATCGCCTGGATGTTCGCGGGCGGGATGCGCTGGAACGACTTCGTCTGCAGGAGCGTCGTCATCCAGTCGGTGTTGCCGGCGCTCAGCTGCTCCTGCAGCTCCGCGACCTCGTAGGTGCCGGTCTGGTCCCAGGTGATCATCACATCGAGCAGCTCGCTGTCGATCGCGAGATAGCTCACCTCGTCCACGGCGCGCGCGCTCAGGCGGCGCGGCAGCTGCGGGGAGAGCGGGTCGCGGGCCTCGGGCGTGCCGCCGCGAATCATGGCGACGGTGCGCTCGCCCTCGCGCAGCTCGACCATGCCGCCGACGAGCCACACCGTGCGCTTGTCGGTCTCTCCCTCCCGAAAGAGGAAGCGGCCGGCGCTCATCGTGCGAATGCTCACCTTCTTCGCGAGCGCCGCAAGATTCTCCCTCTTCAGGCCGTCGAGCGGGGCGAAGCGCTTGAGCACTTGAACGGTGGCTTCTCGTTCGGCAGCCATTTATCTCGACAGTTCAATGAGTTGTTGGTGCAGCGCGGCGGATGATGTTAACACAGCGACTCTCGGGCTCCGGAACGCCGTTCACGGTTTTCCGCCCGCCTCGAGGGCCGCCCAGCCCGCATCGGGGATGAAACGAGAACCGTATCGCTCCGCGAGCTGCCGCAGGCGGGTGACGACGGCCGGGATCCCGCGAGCGCGCGCGTAGGCGATCGGTCCGCCGCGAAACGGCGCAAATCCGGTGCCGAAGATCACCGCCGCATCGAGCAGATCGGCCTCGGGCACGACCTGCTCGCGCAGACATGCGACGGACTCGTTGACGAGCGCGAGGATCAGCCGATCGGACAGATCGGGCGGGGCCGGCCCGGCGGGCGGCTTCACGGCCCTGCCATCCTGCCAGCGGTAGAAGCCCTCGCCCGACTTGCGCCCGAGCTTCTTCGCCGCGACGAGCTGCTTCAAGCGGCTGAGGTCCGGCGCGGGGCGGCCGAGCTCGGTCGCGATGATCGTCCCCACGTCGTTCGCCACGTCGAGTCCGACCACGTCGGCGAGCTCGATCGGTCCCATCGGCATCCCGAAGCGCACCGCGGCCGTGTCGATCGCGGCGAGAGCGGTGCCCTCCTCGCCGGCGAGCATCGCCTCGTTGAGGTACGGAATGAGCACGCGGTTCACGACGAAGCCCGGGGCGCTGCGGCAGGGCACGGGCAGCTTGTCGAGCTTGCGCGCGAAGGCGAGCGCCGCCTGCACGACGGCCGGATCGGCCTGCGCGGAACGGACCACCTCGATCAGGGGCATTTGGGCGACGGGGTTGAAGAAGTGCAGTCCGACGAGCCGCTCGGGGCGCGCGAGCCGCGCGGCGAGCGGCTCGAGCTGCAGGCTCGAGGTGTTCGTCGCGAGCAGCGCATTCGACTTCATGCGCGGCTCGAGCGTCGCGTACAGCTCCCGCTTGGCGTTGAGGCTCTCGAAGATCGCCTCGATGACCACGTCCGCATCCGGGACCCCGCTGCCCGCCACATCGGCGCGCAGGCGGCCGCGCGCGGCGGCAATCCTCGCGGGGTCGCGCAGCCGCTTCTCATAGAGGCGCTCGGCGCGCTCGAGCGCGGGGGCGATGAACTCCATCGCCCGATCCTGCAGGGTCACGGTGAGGCCGCGCAGCGCGCACCAGGCCGCGATGTCCCCGCCCATGACGCCCGCACCGATGACGTGGACGCGCTCGACGCCCGCCGCGGCCTTGCCGCCGAGGGACTTCAACCGGTCCTGCAGCAGAAACACCCGGACGAGGTTGCGGGCCGTCTCGGTCTCGAACAGATCCGCAATGGAGCGTGCCTCGGCGATGAACGCCCCCGCGCCGTGCGCCCCGTGCCTCGCCCAGAGCTCAACGAGCGCGTACGGCGCGGGGTAGTGCTCCCGCGGCGCCTTCGCCGCCACCTGCTTCAGGAGCATCGATCGCACGAGCGGCCGCATCGGCGCGAGATTGAGCACCCGTTCCAGGAACGGCGCCGACCGGCGGGCAGGCGGATTGAGCACGCACTCGCGCGCGGCGGACCTGAGCTCCCCGGCCGCGACCAGGCGATCGACGAGCCCGAGCCGCAGAGCGCGGTCGGCGTGCACGGGGCGCCCCGACAGCATCATCTCCATCGCGGGCCGCACGCCGAGGAGCCGCACGGAGCGCACCGTTCCGCCGAAGCCCGGGTGAATGCCGAGCTGAACCTCGGGCAGGCCGAGCGCGAGCCGCTCGTCCGCGACGCCGACCCGGTAGCGGCAGGCGAGGGCGAGCTCGAGGCCCCCCCCGAGCGCGAAACCGTGAATCGCGGCAACCGTCGGGCAGCGCAGCGCCTCGATTCGGTCGAGGATGCGCTGTCCGGAGCGGGCAAGCTCGAAGCCCTGCTCGGCGCTCTGCAGCGCCGTGAACTCCCGCACGTCCGCCCCGGCGATGAAGCCGCTTGCCTTGGCCGATTGGAAGATGACGCCGCGAGGAGGCGCCGCCGCGAGCGGCTCGAGCAGTCGATCGAGCTCCTGCAAGACCTCGCGCGCGAGCACGTTCGCGGACGTCCCCGGCGTGTCGAGCGTGAGCCAGACGATCGCGTCGGCATCACGCTCCAGCTTCCAGGCAGCACTCGGCATGGCGGCACCGCTTTCGGGCATGGCGGAGGAGGGGGGCAGCTAGGCAGCGCTGTCGCGTCTCAGCGCAGCGGCGTCGATCTCGAAGTCGCAGACGAGCGGCCGGTGATCCGAGTAGCGCACATCGGGGACCCGGAACTGCTGCACCTCGATGCCGCCGCTCACGAGGATGAAATCGAGCTCGATGCGCGGCACGCGGGCGGGAAAGGAGGGCAATCCGGCGGCATTCGCGCTCGTGAGCCCGGTCGCGCGCATGAAGAGGTAAATCTCGTGCGTGCCCCAGAAGGTGTTGAAGTCGCCGGCGACGATCACCGGCTTCGGCGACTTGATGACCAGGTCGTGCAGCGAGCGCAGCTGGAACTGGCGCTGGCGGTACTTGAGGGAGAGGTGCACCAGGAAGACGCACACCTGCTCGAGCTCGAGCTCGATGATGAGCCGCTTGATCCCCGTGTCGAAGTAGTGGAAGCGCGCGCCGGACACGTGCGGCGCCGACAGAAACGCGTTCGCCTGCTTGCGCACAATGGGGACGAACTGGTTGATCGAACTCGTCCCGTACTTGCACTCGTAGGCCGAGTAATGCCCGAGCGCGTGGGCGATGTAGTCCACCTGATTGACCATGCCCGTGCGGATCGAGCCGGTGTCCACCTCGATGAGCCCCGCGATGTCCGGGCGCTCGGCGCGCAAGAACTCCGTGATGCCGAGGAGCGCGCGCCGATTGCTGCGCAGATAGCCCGCGCCCGGGACGGGGAGGTGGAAGGCGGGACCGGTGCCTGTCGCATATCGAATGTTGTAGATCACTAAGCGCAATGCACACGATCCCTGCGTCGTTTGGACCTCGCATTCTACTCGATGCGACGCAGCGCGACGGCTTTGCCGGACGCTCCAAGCTGTGCGAAACTCAAGCCGTACGCGACGCGCCTGGCAGCTCCGGAGCACCCGAGACCCGCAATGTCGCAGGCGAATCCGATCCGACTGTTCATCACCCACCTCTGGGAAGTGGGCGACGATTACCTGCGCGTCTTCGAGTACCTCGAGAGCGCCCGCAACTTCTACTACCACAGCTTGAGCACGCCCGATCGGCGCCCGGTCGGAGACAAGGAGGCCTTGAAGGAGGATTTACGCCGGCAGATCGCGCCGGCCGAGGCCGTCATCGCCCTCTCGAGCCTGTTCGAGCGCGACCAGGACTTGCTCACCTTCCAGCTGCTCTACGCGCAGGCGTGCGAGAAGCCGGTCATCCTGATGAAGCGCTTCGGGGAATCCCGGCCCGTGCCGAAGAGCTTGGCCGACCTCGCCAACGAGCTGATCGAGTGGGACGAGCGCGCCCTCGTCGATGCGGTGCGCCGCCAGGCGCGTCACGAAGACACGACTCGCTGGGACGTGATCGAGTTCAAGCTCGACTGAGCATCCTCGCGCCCCGCGACAGGAAGGCGCTCACGCCTCGGCGTGGTAGAGCGGCAGGACCTGCGCCGCGGCGGCGTGACGCGCGGGCGAGACGCCGTGAGAGATGGCCGAGAAGATGCGCACGACCGAGCAGGCGAGGCGGTCCGCCTCATCGTTCGACATCTTGCGGATCGTCGCTCGCGCGGCATCCTCGCCGCGCAGCATCGGACGCTCACGCGTGAAGCGGAGGCTCACCGCGCGAAACTCCTCGCGGATTTCTCGCGGCAGGTCCTCCTCACAGATGTCGCACAAATAGTTGTGGTACGCCTCGACGAGCCGCTCCTTGATGGAGCCCGAGCGCGCGAGCGACAGCGTCGCCCCCTGGAATTTCTCCCACGCCGTGTTCATGCCCACCTCGGTCGACGCGGATGCACAACCTGCCCCCGCCGCGTTGTTTTTCTGAGCACGCCCTGTATGTTCAAGCCTGTAGCGACAGAATATAGCGCAGTCTCTAGGAAAAACAACGCCCGTCGAACCGAAAAGTCGTGCGGCGTCCGGGGATTCGGCAGCTTTTTCGCTGGGACTTCGGCGCCGTCGAGCAGAGAGGCTCGACGGGTGAATTAGCATGAGATAGATACTTCAATACATTGATCCATATAATTTTATGGTGCATCAACACGCCTGCAACATTGAATTTCGGCGCGAATCGCCGCGGGGATGAGATCTCGCGACGCTGACGCGCATCAGGACAGGCGTTTGAGGCACGGCGGCCGCGTGGGACGGGCCCTGCTGCGCCATGCGCGCTCGGAGCACTCACGTGCTCGCTCGAATCACCGCACTTCAGCGCTCGCTCGAGCCGCATGCGACCGATACGCAGCCGCGGCGAGACTTCCCCGCGCTCACTCGCCCGTGAGACTTCATCTGTGACGGTGCCGTCAGATCGGGACCCCTCCGTCGCCATGACCTGCCGTGTGGCGTATCATTCGCGCACTGTATTCATGAGGCTGGCCTAACCGTGGACCTCTTCTCGCCGCGACACCTGCTCCTCGTGCTTCTGATCGTGCTGGTCGTCTTCGGCACCAAGAAGCTGAAGTCGATCGGCTCGGACCTGGGCTCGGCCGTCCGCGGATTCAAGGACTCGATGCGCGAGGCTGAGCAGGACACCTCGAATTCCCCGGAGCGGAGCTCGACGCCGGACGCCAAGCAGATCGCGAGCTCCGAGAAGCCGGCGGAGAAAGTGGCCGAAAAGGCCGCTGCGACCGAGGACAAGGCGACACACGTCTGAGCAGAAGCTCGGTCCCGGCGATCGAGCCCCTCCAGCGACCCATCCGAGCGCCCAGCGAGAGAGCGTCGGCGGCTCGTTGCAGCTCGAGGCCACGGTTGCACCGAGACGGCGACCGGATATCGTGCGCGGCCTTCAAGCGCGGTTTCCTGAGAGATCCCACACGGCCTCTTTGGCGTAGACGGGACCTGCCTCGTGGCTGAAGACCCGGACGGCCTCACGTACTTCACGCACGAGATCTGCGGTCGGCTCTACGCGGGCTGGTACCGACGACTGCCGGGCGCGCGCCTGCAGGTGTTCACGCGCACGAAGCTACGGACCGAATTTCTCGGACGGCTCGCCGCCGACGAGCAGGCCCGACAGATCCTCGCCGTGCTCGTGGCCGACGATGACTTCTCTGCGATTCGCGACACGATGCCGAGCGGGCTGCGCCGCAAGAAATAGCCGTAGAGGACTTCAAATTCGCGGCCTCGCGTGCGGCATGTTCGGCCTCGAAACTCGCGTCCTCGAATCCCGCACGATGCGCAAGCTCGTGGGCGTGTATGTACGAGTCCAGCCGGGCCGTGCCGGGAACACATCGCCCAGCCACTGGCGATGTTACACTTGACAAATCACACATCCGGGCGCATAGTCTCCCCACATCGGAGACAGCGCCATG
>JASHTK010000100.1 GCA_030040575.1 Gammaproteobacteria bacterium | reverse complement strand
AGGTCGGCACGACGTGGCCGGGATGGCGCGAGGCGGCACGTGCCCTCGCGCGTCGCGGCTGGGCCGAGTGCCGGCTGGAAGAGGTGGCGCCGTCCCTCGTGACGGCCGCGTGCGGGGCGCGAGCCCAGGGTCCGCTCCTCACGGCGGAGCAGGCGCTCGCGATCGAGAGGATCTGCGGATCCCTCGGGCGCTTCGCGGCGTGGCTGCTGCAGGGGATCACCGGAAGCGGCAAGACGGAGGTGTACCTGCGCGCGATCGAGGAAGCGCTGCGCCGCGGACAGAGCGCCCTCGTGCTCGTGCCCGAGATCGGCTTGACGCCCCAGCTCGTCGGGCGATTCCGGGACCGCTTCGACGCCCCGCTCGCCGTGCTGCATTCCGCGCTCACCGACCCGGAGCGCCTCGCCGCTTGGCGCGCGGCCGCGAGCGGTCAGGCGCGCATCGTGATCGGCACCCGCTCGGCGGCGTTCGCACCGGTGCGGCAGCTCGGACTCGTCATCGTCGATGAGGAGCACGACGCCTCCTTCAAGCAACACGAGGGAGGCTTTCACTACTCGGCGCGCGACGTCGCGGTGATGCGCGCGCAGCGCGCCGGCGTCCCGATCGTGCTCGGATCGGCGACTCCCGCCCTCGAGACGTTGCACAACGCGACCGCGCATCGCTACGAGCGCCTGGTGCTCGCGAGTCGAGCGCTGCAGAGCGAGCCGCCGCGGGTGTCGCTCGTGGACCTGCGCGCGCACCCGGCGCATGCCGGCCTCTCGACGCCCGCGCTGCAGGCGATCGAGCGGCACCTGCGCGATGCGGGACAGGTGCTCGTGTTTCTCAATCGCCGCGGCTACGCCCCGACGCTCCTCTGCACCGCCTGCGGCTGGATCGCCGCGTGCCGCGACTGCGACGCGCGGCTCACCGTGCACCGTGCGGCAGGACGCCTGCGCTGCCACCACTGCGGGGCCGAGCGGGAACTGCCCGAGCGCTGCCCGCAGTGCGGGTTCCTCGTGAAGTCCGTCGGCCAGGGCACCGAGCGGATCGAGGAGACCCTCGGGCAGGCGTTCGGGCCGAGCGCGCTCGTGCGGCTCGACCGTGACGCGATCCGCCGTCGGGGCGACATGGAGTCCGCGGTGGCTCGCATCGCCTCCGGCGCCGCGCGCATCCTGGTCGGCACCCAGATGGTGACCAAGGGACACGACTTCCCCAACATGACGCTCGTCGTGGTGCTCAACGCCGATCAGGGCCTGTTCAGCACCGACTTCCGCGCTCCGGAGCGGCTCGCGCAGACGATCGTGCAGGTCGCCGGCCGCGCCGGCCGGGGGGCGAGGCCCGGCGAAGTGCTCATTCAAACGGAGTTCCCCGAGCATCCGCTGCTCCGCAACCTGCTCGCCGAAGGCTACGAGGGCTTCGCGCGCACGGCGCTCGCCGAGCGCGCCGAGGCCGCTTGGCCGCCGTTCAACCGGCTCGCCGCGCTGCGCGATTCGGCGGCGACGCCCGAAGCCGCCCTCGCGTTCCTCAGCGATGCGCGCGAGGCGGCCGGCAAGCCGTCGCGGGTCAGGCTGCTCGGCCCGGTCCCGGCGGCGATGGCGAAGCGCGCCGGGCGCTACCACGCGCAGCTGCTGATCGAGAGCCCCGACCGCGGCGCCCTGCACCAGTTCCTCGAGGCCTGGCTGCCGCAGGTCGAGCCGCTGCCGAGCGCGCGGCGCGTGCGCTGGGCGCTCGATGTGGATCCGATCGAGCTCTACTGAGGCGCGGCGCTGGCGCAGTCGGCCGCGGAGAAATAGACTGCCGCGCTCCATCCCCTCGCGGACGTTCCCTTGAAGCAGCCGCTCGAGCAGCTCCTCCTGGAAGCCTTGCAGGCGCTCTCGGGCAGCGTGCTTCCCGCGCCGCCCGACCCGGCGGTCGCGACCGTGGAGCGCGCTCGCGACGCACGGCACGGCGACTTCGCGACGAGCATCGCCCTGCGCCTCGCGAAGTCCGCGCGGCTGAGCCCGCGCGAGCTCGCGCAAGCGATCCTCGAGGCGCTGCCGGCGAGCCCGCTCGTTGCGCGGGCGGAGGTGGCCGGCGCGGGCTTCATCAATTTCTTCCTGAGCGAGGAGGCCTACGCGCGCGAGCTCGAGCGCATCCACGAGCTCGGGGAGCGCTACGGGCGCGGCACGCTCGGGCGGGGGCAACGCGTGCTCATCGAGTTCGTCTCCGCCAATCCGACCGGACCGTTGCACGTCGGCCACGGGCGCCAGGCGGCGTACGGAGCGACGCTCGCCAACGTGCTCGCCGCCTCGGGCTACGACGTGGCCCGCGAGTACTACATCAACGATGCGGGGCGCCAGGTCGACATCCTCGCCGTGAGCGTCTGGATGCGGTACCTCGAGGGATGCGGCGAGGCGGTCCCGTTTCCGGAGAACGGCTACCGCGGCGAGTACGTGCGCGCCGTGGCGCGGAGCCTGCGCGCCATCGTCGGCGAGCAACTGAAGCGGCCGGCTGCGAAGGTCGTGACCGGCCTGCCGCCCGATGCGCCCGCGGGGGACAAGGAGACGCACATCGACGCCTTGATCGAGCGGGCGCGGGAGCTCATCGGCGCGAGCGAATTCCGCAGGGTGCTCGAGCACGCGCTCGCCGAGATGCTCGTCGATATCCGCGACGACCTCGAGCAGTTCGGCGTCGTCTTCGACCGGTGGTACTCCGAGCGCACGCTCGAGCAAAGTGGCGCGATCGACCGCGCGCTCGCGCGGCTCGAGGCGCAGGGCCAGCTCTACCGCAAGGACGGCGCGACGTGGTTCCGGGCGACCGCGTTCGGCGACGAGAAAGATCGGGTCGTCGTGCGCGAGAACGGCCAGAAGACCTATTTCACCTCGGACATCGCGTACCACCTCGAGAAGCGCGAGCGCGGCTTCGAGCGGCTGCTCGACGTCCTCGGCGCGGACCACCACGGGTACGTCGCGCGAGTCCGGGCGGGACTTGCCGCGATGGGCGAGCCGGACGATTGCCTCGAGGTGACGCTCATCCAGTTCGTGAGCCTTTACCGGGGCGGGGAGAAGGTCCCCATGGGCAAGCGGGAGGCGCAGTTCGTGACACTGCGGCAACTGCGCGAGGAGGTCGGCAACGATGTGTGCCGGCTGTTCTACCTCATGCGCAGCCATGACCAGCCGCTCGACTTCGACCTCGCGCTCGCGAAGTCCCGCACGAACGAGAACCCCGTGTACTACATCCAGTATGCGCACGCACGCGTCGCGAGCGTCTTCAGGCAGCTCGCCGCCCGCGGCCTCCCGTTCGATCGTGCCGCGGGGCTCGCGAGCGCCGGCCGCCTCGCGGGGCCGCACGAGCAGGCGGTGCTCGCGAGCCTGGTGCGCTATCCGGAGGTGATCGAGCAGGCGGCGCTCAACCGCGCGCCGCACGCGATCGTGCACTACCTGCGCGACCTCGCGAACGCGTTCCACACCTATTACAACGCCGAGACGTTCATCGTGGACGATGCGGGCTTGCGGAACGCGCGGCTCGCGCTGGTGCTCGGCGTTCAGCAGGTGATCCGCAACGGGCTCGCCCTGCTGCGAGTGTCGGCGCCGGAGAGCATGTGAGCCCGCCGGCGAGCGACCCGAGGCGGCCGCGGAGGCTCGAGTGACCCGACTCACCGCAAGGGACTACAAGCATCCCTCTCACGGGGCGCTCGATGCCGTGCACTGGCGCGAGTTCGGCGCTGGCCTGCTCGTCGGGGCTGTGCTGACGGCCGTGCTCTTCGGGGCCGCCGAGCGCCATCGACCTGCGGTGGCCGATGTGCTGCGGCCCGAGCCCCGCCCAGCCGCGGCACCGGACGGTGGCGCAGCGAGCCCGGCCGGCGAGGGCCCCGAGCACTACGACTTCTACCAGATGCTCCCCCACTTCGAGGTCGTCGTGCCGGAGAAGGAGCACCCCTTGAAGCCCGGCCTCCCGACCGCCGCCATCGAGCGCCCGGGAGTGTATGTGCTGCAGGCCGGCTCCTACCGCAACGAGTCCGAGGCCGATCGAGTCGCCGAGCAGCTCTCGCTCGAGGGAGTCGCGGCCAAGGTTCAACGAGTGGCGGTGGACACCGACGTCTGGTACCGCGTGCGCGTCGGGCCGATCAGCAAGCTCTCCGACCTCAACCGCCTTCGCCACAAGCTTCAATCGGCCGACGTCGACTCGCTCGTGATTCGAGTCGGCGACTGAGCCCCCCTCAGGGGGCTCTCAGCAGGTCGGCGGCCGCAGCCTGTCCCTGAGCCCGAGCGGTGTCGCCGGGAGTCTGCCCGGCGTGCGCTCCTGCGTCATCGCGCGCCCGCAGGGTCGGATCGGCTCCGCGCTCGAGCAATCGGCGGATGACTCGCAGATGTCCGCGGTACGCCGCCGAGTGCAACGCGGTCATCCCGTCGCGGCGGCGCGCGTTCACGTCCGCGCCCCGATCGAGGAGCAGGTCGACGAGGCCCAGCACGACCGCCTCGTCCTGGCTCGGATTGGGAACGTCGGGGGTGGCCACCGCGCAGCCGAGCGGATGAATCCGCAGGAACGAGTCCGCGGTGACGGCCCGAACGTCCGCGCCGTGATCGAGCAGGATGCGGGCCGCCTCCAGGCTTCCCCAGTAGCAGGCGCCATGCAGGGCCGTCGCGCCGGCCCCGTTGCGCTCGGCGGCGAGGGCGGGGTCGCGGCCGAGCCGCTCGCGAAGCTCGCTCGCGAGTCCCAGCTCGGCGGCGAGGAATCCATCGAGCGGTCGGTACTTCGAGAGCATCACGGCGACGATCTGCGAGTGCCCCGAGTAGTGCGCCGCATGGAGCGCGGTCGCCCCGAGCATGTTGGCGGCGGTTGCGAGAGCGGGATCACGCTCGAGGAGCGCCACGACGCCCGGCAGGTCGCCGCGAACGGCCGCTGCGATGATCTCGGCGACGGGCGACGGCATGCGTGTCACCCGGTCCTTAGGTCCGGGCCTCGAAGTCGCTCGCGTCATGACGCTCGCGGAGCTGACTCGAGGGCTCGCCGGTGACCCGGTTCACCATTCGCCCGCGTACGACCGCCGGCCGCTCGCCGACCGCATCCGCCCAGCGCTGAACGTTCCGGTACTCGTGGACGGAGAGGAACTCGGCGGCGTCGTACAGCCAGCCCTTCACGAGACCTCCGTACCATGGCCACACCGCGATGTCGGCGATCGTGTAGTCGCGGCCCCCGAGGTACTCGCTCTCCCGCAGGCGCCGGTCGAGCACGTCGAGCTGGCGCTTCACCTCCATGGCGTACCGATCGATCGGGTATTCGAGCTTCACGGGCGCGTTGGCGTAGAAGTGCCCGAAGCCTCCGCCGAGATACGGCGCGCTCGCCATCTGCCAGAAAAGCCAGGAGAGCGTCTCGGCGCGTTGCGGGAGCTCGACCGGCAGGAGCGCCCCGAACTTCTCGGCGAGATACAGGAGGATCGCGCCGGACTCGAAGACGCGGATCGGCGTCGCGGCGCTTCGATCGACGAGGGCCGGAATCTTCGAGTTGGGATTCACCGCCACGAAGCCGCTGCCGAACTGCTCGCCGACGCCGATGTTGATGAGCCAGGCGTCGTACTCCGCACCCCGGTGGCCGAGCGCGAGCAGCTCCTCGAGCATCACGGTCACCTTGACGCCGTTTTGCGTGCCGAGCGAGTAGAGCTGCAGGGGATGGCGGCCGATCGGCAGCTCCTTCGCGTGCGTCGGGCCTGCGGTCGGGCGGTTGATGCTCGCGAACCGCCCGCCGCTCGGCTTGGTCCACGTCCAGACCTTCGGGGGGATGTACTCGCTCGAGTCGGTCATCTCGCCTCCTCACTCGGGCGCGCATTATGCGCCCGCGCCCGCTCCGGAGGCCCGGGCGCCGCACGTGACGCCCCGCGCCCGGGGCCCGGCGCCCAGCCCGCCGGCGAGCCCATCTCGATATTTCTGTACGCCGTCTAGT
>JASHTK010000099.1 GCA_030040575.1 Gammaproteobacteria bacterium | reverse complement strand
CCCCTGGCGCAAATCGCGCGCCCGCCAAGCGACCGGCCCCTCGCGATCGAGGCCGTCCCCGCCCCGGGCAGCGATCCCTCGCTCACCGTCGAGTGGCGGCCGATCGCGCTCGGCGCGCAGCGCTCGCTCGGCGGCCTCGCGAGGTCCTCGGCAGGTCATCCCCTGAGCGTCCTGATTGAGCAAGGCGCGTATCGCAAGACCCTTGCGGGCACCGGGTCGATCGAGGTCACCGCCATCCCGGTCGGCACCGAGGGCTCGGAGGGCCGACTGAGCCTGCGCGATGAGGAGAGCGGCGCCACCGCGCAGTACGCGTGGGTCTGGCAGGCGCCCGGTGGGCGCAAGCGGCCGCAAAACTTCACGCCGCAGACGACCGCGAGCACATCCACCCGTCAGGCGAAGGCCGAGGCGAAGCGCCAGAGCTCGGCCGAGCGCGCCGTCGACGCGGGGACGGCGGCGACGACTTTCTTCGGTCAACCCGCGCAGGGACGTCGCATCGCCTTCATCCTCGACATGTCCGGGTCAATGCTCGGGCAGCGCTGGGCGGCGTGCCAGCGCCAGCTCACCACGGCGCTGCAGGCGCTGCGTGACCAGGGCGAGTTCTTCCTCGTCCTCTTCTCCAACCGCCTGCTCGAGCCGCCGAATCAGCTCGACTGGACGCTCGCCGATCAAGCCGTCATCGACGCGGCGATCGGCTGGATGAGGGCGATCGTCCCGAACGGGGCGACGATGCCCCGTCCGGCCTTCGAGCGCGTCTTCGCGCTCTCCGCCCCGCCCGATGCGGTGTACTTCCTGACGGACGGCGAGTTCACCGACTGCACGGCGGCCGACATCGCGCGCTTGAATCGCTCCGGCACCACCTCCGCGTTCGGCGCTTTGGCGCTCGGACTCGGCCGCTCGCTGCTCGGCAAATCGAGCGAGCGCACCGCGGCCGTGATCAACACGATCGCGCTCGACGATGCCTGCGCCGCCCGTACCCTCAATGAGATCGCCGAGGGCTCCGGAGGGCATTACACCTTCGCCACCTCGGGCTAGCGCCGTCATGGCCGGGGCGACGCGATCGTCATCTTGCCGTTCACGATCGGATTGCGGTCGTTCTCCTCGCAGTCCCACGGCAGCATGCGATCCTGATCGAGGACGCGCGTCCAGCGGACCCTGACGTGCCACGGGTGGGCAAGTCGCGCGGGATCATCGACCGTCAAATCATCCTCGAGGACGTTGCGATCGCGCCGGTGCACGCGCTCGGTGAAGTGCGCTTGGCCGCTGAATCCACCCACCCTATCCACCGATTGGACCTCGATCGTATCGATGACGAGCGTATCCCCGTCCCAGTGCCCGATCGAATCACCCGCCGCGGTCGGCCAAAGGTCCTCACTTCTCGGGTGAGCGCGCCCGTCCGTGTAAATGTGCCGCACGTCGCCGTTCTCGTAGAGGAACAGCGTCTCCTCCGGTGTGACGAGCACCTGAAACATGAACGGCAGCTCGAGCCGCCACGGAAACGGGATATCCCTGCAAAGTCGGATCGGGGTGTTCGCTGCTCGCGACGGATGGGCCTTCATGTCGCGTTCCCACTCCGGCCGGTAGGGAGGCTTGCGAAACAGCTCCACCGGAGGCCCGGACTTGCCCGCGGCGGGCCCGCCGCTCAGGTTGTCGGAATCGGCGGACGACTTCGGCTCCCACAAGCCTGTCCAGTCCGGCAGCGAGGCGAAGAGGCGGATGCGCTCCGCGGAGCTTCGCTGCGCCGGCATGGCCGTGCAAGCGCTGAGCGACAAGAGGCCGAGGGCGACGGCGAGACCTCTGCTCATGGCCGCCGCGGCGCGGCGGGAGGCTCGAACGGCGCGCCGCTCGGCCCGATGCCGGAGACGAATGCGCCGCCCGGCGTGCCGTCCTTCGTCGGATGAATGACCACCGTGACGTGGTCGCCCGGCTTGAGCGTACCGGGCCTCCAGCCTCTGCGGTACAGCTGCGAGGGAGAGCCCATCTCGACGCTCCACTCCTTCGCCGCCGCCGCAGTCGCGCCCGGCACCAGCACCTGGATCCAGCAGTGTGGATTGGTCCATTGAAACAGGCGCACCGTGCCGACCAGCTTCACCGACCGCTTCGAATCGAAGATCGCCGCGGAATGATGCGCGAGCACCGGCGCCGTCACGAGTAACACGCCAAGTCCCGCGAGGGCTCGCCGGCGCTGCCGACCCATGGCTGCAATCATGCCTGCTCCGTCCGGGCCCTCCCACTTGTCCCTGCGGTATTCAGGGCTGAGGCCGGCACCGCCGCGAGCGCGCCGACTCCGCTCGCGCGCGACGCTACGAGACCTTGTCGAGCGTGTAGTGCACCGAGGTGTGGTTGCGCACGTTGGTGCTCGTGCCGTGGATGGTCTGTCCGTCGGAGGAGACTCTGAGACGGCTGATGGAGATGAGCTTGCCCTTCACGCTGTACTGCAGCTCGACTTGCGCAGGCCCGAGGCGCTTGACCCGGACCTTCTCGCCGATGGGGCTGCCCACGATCGGGTAGTGCTTGCCGTCGAACTTCGCATCGTAGCTTTCGCCGTTGCCGCTCTCGGTGAATTCGCTGTCCGTCACGGCGTAGGTGACGAGCGTCGCGTTATCCGACAGCGCAAGACTCGTCGCCCGCCAGGTGCCGGAGGCGGCATGCGCGCCGGGCGGGAGGGTGCCCACCCGCGACCAGGAAATCGTCTCCACGACCGGCGTGCTGCCTTCGTAGATGGTTTCCACGGTGGTGGCGGTGACGCCATCCGCCGCGGCGGTGGCGCGGGCGGTCAGCAGCACCTTGCCGTGCGCCTTCTCCACGATCGCGATTGTGTTGGCGTCGACAGCCTGTACGGCGATCGTATCGATGCCGACCGCTCCGGCGACCGGCTGATCCGTGCCATCGGCCTTGATGGTGTAGGGCGGCGTGCACGAGCCGCACGTGTACTCGCCGTCTTTCAAAATGTGGATCTCCGGGGTCTTCGGCAGCTGGATCCGGCTCTGATCGACCTTCCAGGTGCCATCGAAAGCGCTGGCCGCGAAGGCGGCAGCCGGGACGAGCGCGAGTGCGCCCACCGAGACGATCAGGGTCTTCATGGGAATGCTCCTTAAGGTGCTCTGCGAGTCGCGATGTGCCGCCCGCCCAATCGGTGTTCTGCGGTGCGGGCGCGGGCAATCTTCTCTCTTGTATCGCACGGGCCGCCCTCGCGAAGCGACGATACTCCTCCCACGTGAGGATTTCATCAGCGTTGATACCGCAGTGCACCTCGATCCCGCATCGCACACCGCAGGAGCCGCACTGCACCACCTGGATCACGCGCGAGCACAGGCGCCTAAGCCTCGCTCGGCGGCATCACGAGCACCGGCTTCACGACGGCGCCCTGCGCGCAGGCCTCCCAGGCTTCCCCGATGCGCTCGAACGGAAACTCCTCGATCAACCGCTCGAAGGGGAAGCGGCCCTGGCCCCAGTAATCGAGCAGGAGAGGGATGAATCTCTGCGGCGCGGCGCCGCCGCCCAAGATACCCTGCAGCTTGCGCCCGCAGGCGAGCAGCGTCGCCATGTTGGGCGTCCATCCCCCTCTCGGGCGAGTCACAAATCCCGCGGTGCCTTCCATCGCGAGGCATTCGACGGCGAGCGTGAACACCTCCGCGACGTTCGTCGTGTTGAAGCTGAAGATGAATCCGTCGCGCTCGATCTCGCGCAGCACACCGGCCGTCGTCGCATCGAAACGCAGGGTATGAGTCGCGCCGAGCTCGCCCGCGAGGCGCAGGCGCTCCGCCGAGACGTCGACAGCGACGATGCTCGGGGCGCCGGCGATGCGCGCGGCCATCACGGCAGCGAGCCCGACGCTGCCGACGCCGAAGATCACGATGGACTGCCCGGGGGCGACGCGGAACGCCTCGAGCACCGAGCCCGCTCCGGTGATCATGCCGCACCCGAGGGGACCCAGCCGGTGCAGCGGCAGATCCTTCGCGACTTTCACGGCCGATCGCTCCGGGGCGATCAGGTGCGTCGCGAAGGAGGACTGCCCGAAGAACATGCCGTGGACGGGCTCGCCGCGCTGGCTGAGCGGCGAGGATCCATCGGCGCGCGCGCCGCCGAAGCTGAGCTTCATGGCGTCGCGGCAGTAGGTCGGCCGTCCGGCAAGGCACTTCGGGCAGCGACCGCACGAGGCGCCGCTCAGGACGACGTGATCCCCGACCGCGAGCTCCCGAACGCCGCCGCCGAGCGCCTCGATGATTCCCGCGCCCTCGTGACCGAGCACGATCGGCATGGGGATCGGCACGCCGAGGCCCGCGTGGCAGTAAAGATCCGTGTGGCAGATGCCGGCCGCCGCCACTCGAACGCGCACCTCGCCCGCCCGCGGCTCCTCGAGGTCGAGCGCCTCGATCGTCGGGTGCGCCTCGCCGGCGCGCGAGACGGCAGCCTCGATCCTCATGTCGGGATGCGCTCGGCCGTCACCGTGCCGATCGACGCGCGATAGCCCCTCGGCAGGTTCGGCGGCAGCGCGCTCGGCGCGAACAGGCCCACTCGCTTGTGACCGGATCCGAGCGTGGGCTTGAAGGCTCCGACCACCGCGCACCGGTACGTCGCGACGAACACGTGCCGTCCCGGCACCGCCTCGAACAGGTACGTATCGACCGGCGATCCCACCCGAATCTCGAGGCCGACCTCCTCGAGCACTCGCCGGGCGAGGCACTCGGCCGAGGATTCCCCGAGCTCGATGCGTCCGCCGGGCAGCTCCCACTCCTCGCGCTCATTGAGCAGCAAAACGGCCTCGCCCCGCGGCGCGAAGACCACCCCCTTGATCGATACCGCAAACATGCGAGCCCTGCGCTCAGTCGGCTGACCGCTCGGATTTTATTCCGATCTCGCCGCCGCACATCATATTTTGACGGGGCACCGATGCGGCAGGCCGACGCCGTGAGGCGCTGGGTTTCCTTTTCCGGCGAACAGCTTTCTCTCAGAGACTATTTTTGCTCCGCGCGAATCGCTCTCCTCGCGCGCGGGCACGCTCGAGCGTTGTGCGCGCTCCGAGCCGCGCGCGCGTCCGAGTCGCTCGCGGTTTCCGGTAAACTTGCGCCGGCGGCGCGGGACGCTCCGCGGCTCGGCCGCCGCGAGCGCCTCGGCCGGTGGCAGCACACGCAGCGCTGGGGAAGATCATGAATGCGCGAGCGAGGATCAGAGCGACATACCTGCCGCGGTTCGAGACGTTCTCGACGCAGGGATTACCCGCGCGGCGCAAGACGGCCTACTGGAATC
>JASHTK010000098.1 GCA_030040575.1 Gammaproteobacteria bacterium | reverse complement strand
CTCCGCCCGGGGCGTGAGCGGACTCGATCCGAAGTCGAGGCGCGTCGCCGTGACGCGGTCGCGCCCGGCGCCCTTGCTGCGATAGAGCGCCTGATCGGCGATCTTCAATATCCGCTCGGCGAGCCGCCGCTCGCCGGCCGGCACCCGATCGAGCCCGCAGACGCCGAAGCTCGCCGTCACCTGCAGCAAGCGGTCCGCGATCTTGAAGGGGGTCTGCGCGACCGCCGAGCGCAGCTTGCGGGCCACCTCGAGCGCGGCCTCGTACCCGCTCTCGGGTGTCACCACGGCGAACTCCTCGCCCCCGATGCGCGCAACCCAGTCCACCCCCTGGCGCAACCCGAGCTTCAGGCGCTCGCCGAACTGCAGGAGCACCTGATCCCCCGCGGGATGGCCGAGTGTGTCGTTGATGCTCTTGAAATGGTCGATGTCGCAGAGGATGAGCGAGACGGCGCGGCCGTAGCGCGCCGCCCGCTCGACTTCCCGGGGGAAGTGCTTGCCGAAGAACCGCCGGCTCGCGGTCCGCGTGAGCTCGTCCGTCGCCGAGAGCTGCCGGTTCTCCTCGAGCGTCACGCGCAGGGCGGACTCGAGCTCCGCGACGCGGCGCGCGATGCGGATGCGTGCGCCGAGCTCGCGGTCGGTCACCCGCCGCCCGACGCACTCGTCCGCTCCGGCACTGAGCCCGGCTTCGCGCTCGCTCGATTCGTCGAGCTCGGCGACAAAGATGATGAACGGTGCGCGCGCTGCGGTGCGCGACCGCAGCTTGCGAATCAGATCCAAGCTGTCGGTGAGCACGACGGGGCGGAACTCGGCGTTGAAGCGCCTGAGGGCCTCGCTCTCGTCGGCGAGCAGCTCCGCGTCGAGCACATCGGGGGTGACGTGCGGCTCGATCTGCTGCCCGAGAAGGGGATCGGAGAAGACGAGCAGCGCCTTCGGAGGCGGCAGCACCCGCACCATCACGGCGACGGTCGCGGTGGTCCCCTCCTCCGTCGGAGCCTTCGCGGCGCGCCGCTCGAGCACGCGCCGAATCACCGTCGTGTGGCCTCCGCCTGCCATCGTCATATTATCCGCGGCCCCGCCCGGGCCATGCAGGACCGAGGTCACATCGGCACCCGACTCTGTGCGGGCCGTCACATTGTGGACTCGATCGCTCGCCCGACGGTGCGCCGCGGTACGATCGGGCGGAGCCGGACGATCCCTCGAAGGAACGGTTCGATGCGAGCATGGCGACCGGGATGAAGCGCGCTCTCCTGCTGCCCCTGCGGCCGGCTCCCCTGATCTTGGTGGGGGTCTTCGGCGCCGGCCTGCGGGTCGCCGTCGCCCTGCGCATCCTCGGCATCCCGATCGCCGTGATCCTCGTCTCCTGGTTCTTCAAGTACTGCTTCGCGGTGCTCGACTCGACGGTGGCCGGGGAGGAGGAGCCGCCCGTCCTCTCGCTCGAGATGATCCATCCCTTCGACGAGCAGCGCCCGCTCGCCGAGCTCTTCGTGATCGCCGTCGGGGCCGCCCTCGCGGGACTTGCAGGATCGGTGGCGGGTGAGCCCGGCCTCGTCCTCGCCGGCGCCGCGTTGCTCGCCTTGCTCCCGGCAACCGTTGCGGCGCTCGGGGTCACGGCAAGCCCGCTCCGCGCGGCCTCGCCCGTCGTGCTCGCGAGGCTCATCCGCGGACTCGGGCATCGCTACGCCGGGCTCGTGCTCGCGACGCTCGCGCTCGCCTCGGGGCTCTATGCGCTCGTGCGCCTCGAGGCTCCGATCGGCCTCACCCTCGTCCTCGGAGAGCTCGCCTTCCTCTTCGTCTTCGCGCTCATTGGCGCAGCGGTGCACGCGAGCCGGCTCGGGCTCGGACTCGCGACGCTCACGCGGGAGGAGCGGCGCGCCGAGCGCGAGCTGCGCGAGCACCTGCTCGAGCGGAGCCGCATGCTCGATCGCAGCTTCGCCCAGCTGCGGCTCGGCCGCACGGCGGACTCGTGGAGCGAGATCGAGCGCTGGATCGCCGCTCATTGCCGCGACGAGCGCGCCGACTCGGAGTTCGCTGCGCTCATCGACTCGACGATGCAGTGGGCGCCGCCCGCCGTCACCGACCGGCTCGTGAGCGAGTATCTCGCGCGGCTGCTGCGCGAGCGCGACAACGGCCGGGCGCTCGAGACGCTCGAGCGGCGCCTCGCCGCCCATCCGAAGTTTCGCCCGGCACCGCCGGCCGATGCGCTGCGCCTGAGGGAGCTCGCCGGCCTCGCCGGCAAGCGGGCGCTCACCCGGCAACTCGAGACCGATCCGTGAGCTTGCCGTCGCGAGCGCGATGTTGCGGTGCGGAGACCCCGTCACCACGGCCACACGCGTTTGCGTCCGTCAACGGCGGACCCGAAAATGCGTTCCTGAGCCTCGTCGGCGACCGTGCCGATCCACCTCGGGGGAGAGCCGCCGTGTCACGAGCTCGATCGCCTGTCCGGACCCGTTCGGTGCGAGCGGCCTGCGCGCCGAGACCGGCGCGCCTCGCAAGAGGCGCCTGGGTGAGCCTCGCGGTCCTCACCCTCGCCGCGTGTGCGACTCGTGCGCCGCCGCCGGCCAGCCCCGGCGCCGACGCCGCAAGCGCGCCTTTCCTGCGCTTTGCGGGCCCTCCCGTCGACAGCTTCACCTACCTGCTGCACTACTACTCGTGGACGGCTCTCGGGCCCTCTGAGCTCGTCGTGTGGACCAACCCCAACGAGGCGTACCTGCTCACGGTGCTGCAGCCCTGCGTCGGGCTCCAGTTCACCGACCGGGTGCACCTCACCTCGGCGGCCCACACGGTGACTCGCCGCATCGACGCCGTCACGTTCGGCGATCAGCACTGTTTCATCTGGCAGATTCGCCCGATCGACTATCGGGCAATGAGACAGCAGCTGCACACCGTGCCGTGAGGGGGGCGCTCAGATCCTGAAGGCCTCGAGCGAGGCGGGGTGGAACAACTCCTCGACGGCGACATGCCGGCCGGAGAGCCCTTGCTCGTGGTGGTGGCGCAGGAAGGTCTCGAGCGCCTTGCGGTTCGGCTCGAGCCCGTAGGGCCAGTAGTCCTCGCCCATCTCGCGGCGCACGGCGAGCAGCTGCTCCTCGACGAACGGCAGCATCACCTTGGCGGCGGAGGTGTCCTCGAGGTGGGCCGAGGCGAGCGCTTTTGCCTGCTGGAAGGCCTTGACGAGCGTTGCCGGCAGCCACGGATGCCGCTCCGCGAGCGCGCGACGGAGGGCGAGCAGGTGCATGATCGGGAAGATTCCGGTGCGCCGGAAGTAATCGATCGCGGCGCCCTTCGGGTCGGCAAATAGCCAGCCGACCGGAGAGCCCGGCTTGCCGAAGCAGGACGGCAGCCGCGGACTCACGATGCCGTCGAGCTCGCCCCGCTCGAGCATGTCGGAGAGCGTGCGGCCGGGTGGCGCCGCCTCGAGGCGCAGTTCCGCCGGCAGATCGAGGCCGATCTTCTCCACCCGCCCGGGCTGCTCGAGCCCGCCGCGCACCCAGGTGAGATCCGACGGCTTGACGCCGAACTCATCCGCGAGCAGCGCGCGCGCCCAAACGCAGGCGGTGAGCTGGTATTCCGGGGTTCCGATCCGCCGGCCCTTGAGGTCCGCGGGAGCGCGGATGCCCCGATCGGTGCGGACGACGATCGCCGTGTGGCGAAAGGCGCGCGAGGGGAACACCGGCACGCCGACGTAGGGATTGTCGCCCCGCGCCGTCCGCAGGGCGAAGCTGCTGAGCGAGAGCTCGCAGACATCGAAGTCGGCGTGGCGCAGCGCCCGGAAGAAGATCTCCTCGGCCGAGAGCGGCATGAAGATCGGGCGCACCCCATCGATCTGCACCGCCCCGTCGATGAGCGGACGGACGCGATCGGAGTCGCCGACGGCGATCGAGAGCTCGAGCTTCATGGGCCCCAGACCTGCCGTGCGACCTCGACGATGAGCCGCAGCTTCGCCATCTGCTCCTCGAAGGTGAGCCGGTTGCCGCGCCCGGCGCTCGCAAAGCCGCACTGCGGGCTCAAGGCCAGCTGCTCGAGCGGCACGTAGCGCGAGGCCTCCTCGATCCGGCGGATGAGGTCCGTGGCGCGCTCGAGCGCGCCACGCTTCGTCGTCACGAGGCCGAGCACGACGAGCTTGCCTCGCGGAACGAAACGCAGCGGGCGGAAGTCCCCCGCTCGGTCGGTGTCGTACTCGAGGAAGTAGCCGTCCACATCGATGGCGTTGAACAGGACCTCCGCGACCGGCTCGTAGCCCCCCTCGGCAAGCCAGGCGCTCTCGAAGTTGCCGCGGCACAGGTGCAGGCCGACGGTCAGGTCCCGCGGGCGCGCGCCGATCGAGTGGTTGATGAGCTCGGCGTAGGTGAGCGGCAGCCGGTCAGGATCCTCCCCGAGGCGCCGTACCTCCTCTCGCAGCCTCGCATCGCACAGGTACGCGAGGTTCACCTCATCGATCTGCAGGTAGCGGCAGCCGGCGGCGGCGAGATCGCCGATCTCCTGCGCGTACACCCGCGCAAGGTCCGCATAGAACCCCTCGAGATCCGGATACGCGCGCTCGTCCACCGCCTGGCGCCCGCCGCGAAAGTGCAGGAGGCTCGGCGAGGGAATCGTGAGCTTCGGCACGGCGCGCGCGACCGAGCGCAAGAACCGGAAAGCGTCGACGAAGATCGGTCGGGGCCTCGCGAGCGTGCCGGTCACCCGCAGCGCCGAGGGCAGCCGATCGATGTCGCCCTGCTCGGTGTGAAAGCTCACCCTCACGGTCGAGCGGGACACGGCGACGTTCGAGAAGCCCTTGAGGAAATCGATCTGCCAGGCGGCGCGCCGGAACTCCCCGTCGGTCACCGCGCGCAGGCCGATCTCCTCCTGCCGGCGCACGATGTCGCGGATCGCCTGGTCCTCGATGGCGGCGAGCTCCTGAGCGCAGAGTCGTCCGTCCGCGCATCGCTCGCGCGCGGCGAGCAGCTCGGCGGGCCGCAGCAAGCTGCCCACGTGCTCGGCGCGGAAGGGGGGCCGGTCGCGGCTGAGCTCGGCCGAGCCGCTACGCTCGGGCGGCATCGAGGACGCTCCGCGGAACCCAGTGGCCGTGCACGGCCGCGCGCAGGCGGAACGGTACCCGGATGGTCGCGATCGGGCCCGCGGCGAGGCGTTGCGCGTCGAGCACGATGATCTCCGTGCGCAGATGGCCCTCGAAGCGCGTGAGCTGCGCGAGGATGAAGCCCTCGCCCTCCGGGGCGTCGGGGGATCGCGGCGCAAAGCACGGCTCCTGGCACGTCGTCTTCTCGCCCACGTAGTAGCGGTCGAGCCGGCCGGCCGCGACGTCAACGTGCACCAGCGTGTTCCAGCCGACCCCGAGGGTGCCGGCCACATCGAGCGGCCGCGAGCGGTCCACGGCCGTGCAGAACCCGTGCCGGTACGGGTGCATCTGATAGCGAGGATCGATCGCCGGCATCTCCATGAACTCGCCGAACAGGGTGCGAGCCTCGAAGCGCGGCGCCGGCCGCGACAGGTCGAACGACCAGCGCGTGAGGCGCGGGGTGCTCTTCGCGCGATCGAACGGACTGCCGTCGGCGTTGGCGATGAAGGGGAACTGGTTGCGCTCGCTCACAAAGATGTCGACGTAGAGCCGGTCGCCCTCGCTGAAGGCGTTGAGGATGTGGCCGACGCCGCACGGCGGTGCGCGATACCAGCGCAGATCCGCCGGATCCGCATCGCGTCGCAGGATGCCGATCTGCGCGTCGAGCCCCGGCTCGAAGACCCAGTGCGGCCCGCCCCGGCGCATGCGCTCCGCGTCGGCCGTCGTCGGCATGAGCGGGAAGACCAAGTGGCGCGCCGTGACCGCCCAGTCGTGCATCATGCTCACATAGGGCGCGAGGAACAGGTCCTCGCGCTCGAGCTCGCCGCGCGGCGAGATGAACTGCAGCGAGATCTCGCGCGTCGCGAGGCCGCGTGCCTCGTAGCCGTGGGAGATCATCGCGCCGCTCGCCGGATCGGTCTTCGGATGCGCCGTCGCCGTGAGGCTCTGAAGCTTCCCGCCGTAGTCGAGCCGCCCCCGCGTCTCGAGCGTGTCCGGATCGAGCTCGTGGGGCAGCCCGTCCTCCTTCAGCGCGAGGAGGCGCCCCGCGTGGTAGACGACGTTGGTGTTCGCCGTCGTGCGGTCCTTGCCGGCGACGCGCGGATCATCCGTGAAGGGATTGCGGTACGCCCCGTAGAGCGCCCGGCGCGCCGCGCGCTCGAGCCGGAACCTCTCGGTGCGCACGTAGCGGCTCCTCATGTCCACGTGTCCGGCGGCGAAGCGGAACATCATCACCATCCCGTCGCCGTTGAGGTTGATGTCATCCCCTAAGCGCGGCGGAAAGCACGGGTCCGGTCCGCAGCGGTAGAAGGTGCCCTCGAGCGCGCTCGGCAGCTCGCCCTCCACCTCGAGGTCGAACACGTCCGCCTCGATGCGACACGGCTCGTTGTAGCCGGAGAAGGTCGGAGTCCGCGGGAACGGCTCGGCCATGCGCGGCGTTCGGCCTAAGGCGCGGCCGCGTCGATCCAGACGCTCTTGACCTCGGTGAACTCCTCGAGCGCCTGAGGCCCGAGCTCCCGGCCGATGCCGCTTTGCCGGAACCCGCCAAAGGGCATCGCGTAGCTCATCTGGCGGTAGTTGTTCACCCAGACCGTCCCCGCGCGCAGCCGCGCGGCCATCCTGTGCGCGCGGCGCACGCTCTCCGTCCAGATCCCGGCCGCGAGCCCGAAGGGCGTGTCGTTCGCGATGGCGACCGCCTCCTCCTCCCCCTCGAAGGGGATGAGGCAGGCGACCGGACCGAAGATCTCCTCGCGGGCGACCCGGCAGCGGTTCGAGACGCCGCCGTAGACCGTGGGCTCGACGAACAGGCCCGGCCGCTCGAGCCGCCGCCCGCCGGTGAGCAGCTCGAGCCCCTCCTGCCTCGCGATCTCGAAGTAGCCGAGGATCTTCTGAAGCTGCGCCCGGGAGGCGACCGGCCCGAGCTGCGTCGTCCAGTCGAGCGGATCGCCGGCTCTGAGCTCTCGCGCCCTGCTCACGAGCAGGTCCGCGACCTCGGCGTAGATCGGCCGCTCGACGAGCACGCGCGAGCCGGCGACGCAGGTCTGGCCGGTCGCGGCGAAGATCCCCGCGATCACACCGCTCACGGCGGCGCTCACCTTTGCGTCCGCGAAGACGATGTTCGGGGACTTGCCACCGAGCTCGAGCGAGACGCGCGCGCAGCGCTCCGCCGCCGCGCGCGCCATCGCCTTGCCCGCCGCGGTCGAGCCGGTGAAGGCGATCTTGTCCACCTGCGGATGGCTCGCGAGCGCGGCGCCGGTCGGCTCACCGTGGCCGGTCACGACGTTGACGACTCCCGGGGGGAATCCCGCCTCGACGATGAGTTCGGCGAGCCGCAGAGTCGAGGTGGGCGTCACCTCGGAGGGCTTCACGACGACCGTGTTGCCGGCGGCAAGCGCCGGGAAGAGCTTCCAGCCGAGTAGCAGGAGCGGCGAGTTCCACGGCGTCACGGCGGCGATGACGCCGATCGGCTCGCGCGTCGTGTAGGTGGTGAAGCCCTGCGCGGGCACCGTGACGCCCGTGGTCGACTCGGCGAGCCCCGCGAAGTAGTGGCAGGCGCGCGCGATGAGGTCGGCGCCCGGCCGCATCTCGCTCACGAGCTTGCCGTTCTCGCGGATCTGCTGGTAGGTGAGCGCATCGGCGCTCGACTCGATGAGCTGCGCGAGCCGGCGGAGGAGCGCCGCACGGTGCGCCGGCGGGGTCTCGCGCCAGCCGTCCCGATCGAACGCGCGGCGCGCGGCGCCGACGGCACGCCCCACGTCGGCCGCGTCGGCTTGCGGCACGCTCCCCCAGCGCTCCTCGGTGTACGGATCGACGCAGTGGAACGCCCCGGCGCCTCCGGCACCGATCCACTCCCCGTCGATGAGCATCGCGTAGGGGCGATCATCGGCGCTCGAGCGCTCGCGAACCCCTACGGCGGGGGCGGCTCGTGTGCTCATGCTGGCATCACCCTCGGGCGCGAGGCTCGCGTGAACCCCCACGGCCTGCGGTCCGCTCGCGCCAGTCTCCCGCGAGCGTCGCGGATGAGGCGCCTCAGGTCGCGACCAGCGTCGCCGGATCGATCGGAAGCCGCCGAACGCGCTTGCCCGTCGCCGCGGCGATCGCATTGCACAGGGCCGGCGGGGCGGGCGGCACGGCCGGCTCGCCGAGCCCGGTCACCATGTTGTCGGTGATATTGAAGTACACCTCGACCGGGGGCGCCTGATTCATGCGCAGGAGCGTGTAGTCGTCGAAGTTCGTCTTCACCACGCGCCCGCGGTCGATCGTGATCGCCTGGCCGAGCGCCTGGGAGATGCCATCGAGGGCCCCGCCTTGCAGCTGATTGAGCGCGCCGCTCGGATTGACGATCTGCCGGCCCACGTCCGCCGCGATCCACACCTTGTCCACCTTCACCGTGCCCTCGGGCGCGACGGTGACCTGCATCACCTCGGCGATGTAGCCGAGATGGCTGTAGTAGAAAGCGGCGCCCATGCCCGTGCGCGGCGGCAGCGTGCGCCGGCCCCAGCCGGATTTCTCGCGCACGAGCTCGAGCACCCCGACCCCGCGCTTCGGATCGAATTCCGGCATCATCATGAAGCCGCCGCGGCGCGGTCCTCGCCCCCCGAAAGGAGGCGGGTTCGGCACGAGGTGCGCCGTTCTGAGCAGGTCGATGCGGAACTGAATCGGGTCCTTCCCGGCCGCGAGCGCGACCTCATCGAGGAAGGACTGGAACGCGTAGCCGAGCGCGTTGCTCTGCGGCGCCCGCATGGGCCCCGTCGGCACGCCGAGCAGCATCATCGAGACGCCGTACTCGAGATTCGGCACAAAGCGGGCCGGGAACTCATCGGGCGCCATGTCGGCGCTGTTCGAGTACTTCTCCCCGTCGCTCGTGAACGTGACGAAGTGGTCGCGGAACGCCGTGAGCGTTCCGGAGCCGTCGAGGCCCGCCTTGAAGTAGTGATACCCGGCGGGACGGTAGAACTCGTGCTGGATGTCCTGCTTGCGGTTTCTCAAGACCTTGATCGGCACGCCCGTCATCTTGGAGAGGACGGCGGCCTCGACCATGTACTCCGTGCCGAGCCGCCTGCCGAACCCGCCGCCGGCGCGCAGCATGTGCACCGTCACGTTGCTCGGGGCGAGGCCGAGGAGCTTCGCGATCGCGCCCTGGCCGGCCGCCGGGTTCTGGGTAGGCGCCCAGACCTCGACCGCGCCGTCGGCGTACCGCGCGGTCGCGTTCATGGGCTCGAGCGGGGTGTGCGCGACGAGCGGATACGCATACTCCCCCTCGATCACCTTCGCCGCGCTCGCGAGCGCCTGGTCCACGTTGCCGTCGCGGCGCAGGATCTTGCCCGGCAGCCCGCTCGAGAGCGCGGTCGCCATGCGGTCGAAGGACTCGGTGCTTTGGCTTGCGACCGGGCCCTCGTCCCACTCGACGATGAGCTTGTCGAGCGCCGCGTTGGCCGCCCACCAGCTGTCGCCGATGATGGCGACGCCATCCTGCAGCGTGATGGCCATGCCGTCCGGAAGACCCGTCGGGCGTGCCCCGGGGACGAGGAACGCGTCGCGGACGCCGGGCAGCGCCTTGATCTCCTCGAGGTTCGCGCTCACCGGCCGGCCGCCGAACACCGGGCATTTCTCGAACACCGCATACTTCATCCCGGGCAGCGACATGTCGATGCCGAAGAGCGGCTGGCCCGTGACGATGAGGGGGTTGTCGACGCCGCTCAGCGGCTTGCCGATGATGCGGAAGTCCTTCGGGTCCTTGACCTTCACCATCCGCATGTCGGGGGGCTTCATCCGCGAGGCCCTGGCGCTCAATGCGCCGTAGCTCAGCTTGCGTCCGGTGCCCGTGTGGCGCACGTACCCCGGGATCTGCGTGTCGCAGTGCTCCGGACCGATGCCCCAGGCCTGCGCCGCGGCGGCGACCAGCATCGCGCGAGCGGATGCGCCGACTCGACGCAGCGGCTCGTAATTCATCGGCGTCGAGAAGCTGCCACCCGCGAACTGCGCGCCGTACGCCCGGCCGTCGAGCGGAGCCTGCTCCGCGACGACCTTGCCCCAATCCGCATCGAGCTCCTCGGCGATGACCATCGGCAGGGACGTCTTGATGCCCTGGCCGATCTCCGGACACTTCGACATGATGGTGACGGTGTCGTCCGGGTCGATCTGGATGTAGGCGTTCAGGGTGTAGCGGCGATGCGCGCCGCGTGCCGTCGCAGCGAACACGGGGACGCTGAAATCGATGAGCAGTCCGCCGCCTGCGGCGGCGCTCGCGACCAGGAAGGCGCGGCGCGTCACCGAACCCCGGCCGGCGCGGCCCGCGCCGGCTCGCCTCTCGAGCGTCTCGACTGCGCGCGCGCGTGCCATGGTCAGGCCTCCCTCGTGTCCGCGGTGGGCAGGCCCGCCGCCTGCTTGATGGCCGCGCGGATGCGCGTGTAGGTGTAGCAGCGGCAGAGATTGCCGCTCATCGCATCGTCGATGTCGCCGTCCGTCGGACGCGGGTTGGCGGTAAGCAGCGCGGTCGCCGCCATGATCTGGCCCGCCTGGCAGTACCCGCACTGCGGCACGTCGAGCTCGACCCACGCGGCGCGCACCTTCTCACCGACCGGGCTTGCGCCGACCCCCTCGATCGTCGTCACGGCGGCCGCGCCGACGAGCGAGATCGGGGTGATGCAGGATCGAGTCGGCATGCCGTTCAGGTGGACCGTGCAGGCCCCGCAAAGGCCCATGCCGCAACCGAATTTGCTGCCCTTGAGGTCGAGCACGTCGCGCAGCACCCACAGGAGCGGGGTACTGCCGTCCACATCGACCGTCTGCGCCTTGCCGTTCACGTTGAGGGTGTAGCTCATGCTCGGGGTCCTTGAGATCGAACCATCCCCGAGGCGCGCGGGCGCGGCCTCGCCGGGGCCGATCGTACCAGATCAGGCGCTGCCGGCCGAGCGGCGTGAATTGTCAAGAGAGCCGTTACGGAGCGGACCGACTGGGCGTTTCGCCGCCAGGCGGCGCGCCGTCCTCCTCGCGCAGCCCCGCGTGGCGCGCGGCGATGCGCGCGAGGGCCGCCCAGTCAAGCTCGCCCTCGCCCGCGGCGAGCGCCTCGAGCAGTCGGTCGCGCAGCATGCTCGCAAAGGGCATGGGAACGTGCGCCGCCTCCCCGGCGAGCAAGGCGAGCCGCACGTCCTTCAGGCCGAGCCGAACGGGGAAGCCGGCCGGCTCGAAGCGCCGCTCGGCGATCAGGCGGCCGTAGCCCCGATAGACCGGGGAGGCGAACAGGGTGCTGGTTAAGATCTCGAGGAACTGCGCGGCCTCGACCCCGTGGGCGCGCGCGAGCGCGGTCGCCTCGCCCATCGTCTCGAGCGCGCTCGCGATCATGAAATTGCCCGCAAGCTTCACGGCGTTCGCCCGCTCGGGCTCGCGGCCGACGGGCCAGATCCGCTCGCCGATCGCCCTCAGCAGCGGCTCGACGCGCGCGATCGCGACGGGCTCGCCCGCGACGACGACGTTGAGCTTCGCCTGGCGAGCGGCCTCGGGACGCCCAAAGACGGGCGCGGCGACGTACTGAAGCCCGCGCTCCCGGTGCAGGCGCGCGAGCTCCTGCGCGAATGCGACGGAAATCGTCGCCAAGTTCACGTGAACGAGACCGGGGGCTGCGCGGTCGAGCGCTCCCCGCTCGAGCAGCACCGAGCGCGCCGCCGCGTCGTCCGCGAGCATCGTCAGGAGCACGTCCGCGCGGACCGTCTCCCCGGGCTCGCCGGCGATCCGAGCGCCGAGGCCGGCGAGCTCCTCGAGCGGTCCGGGCGTGCGGTTCCACACCGTGAGGGGGTATCCGGCGCGTGCCAGGCTCGCCGCGACCCCCCTGCCCATCTGCCCCAGACCGATGAATCCGACCTGCATGCGCCTCCCGCCGCGATTCAGTCCCGGCGCCCGCCGCCCGCGCGAGCCTCCGGACCTTTGTGGCGCTGCATCAACACGTGCGTATTCTCACGCTCACCTCACGCCCGCCGCCCTAACATGGACCCTCGGCGTTGTGCACTGACCCGATCTGGTGCGCCCGAACGCGGCGCCCGGGATCCTGAGTCCATAAATGACTGTATTCGAGGCGATTTTTATTTTGGCACAGCGGTTGCAATTCTGCCCAGCCGAAGCGCTTCGCTGCCATTCGATTCCCTCTCAACGAACGAGGTCTCCGATCATCATGCGCAAAACTATAGGGGCTTTGATCACTGCTGCAGTCGTTGCTACGGTGCCACAACTGGTGCGCGCGGCAGACCCACCCACGGTTCCGAGCTGGTCGGACACGCTGACCGCCTGGGGCATCACCGCAAACGGGTATGTCGCGGCGTCCTATTACGCCTCGAACGGCTATCCGTTCAATATCCACCAGTTCGACATCAACCACGACAGCTTCCAGCTCGATGAGGCGGGCTTTCAAGTCGCCTACCAGCCCGCGAAGGGGTTCGGAGCGCTCGTGGACCTGATCGCCGGTGAGGACGCGCGAATCCTGCACATCGCCGAGGACGGCAACGACAACACCTTCGATATCCGCCAGGCGTACATCCAATACGCGACGGGCCCGCTCACGGTGATCGCGGGCAAGTACGTGACGCTCGCGGGCGCGGAGGTCATCAATCCGACGGGCAACACCAACTACTCGCGCTCACTGCTGTTCACCGAGTCGGAGCCGCTCGACCACACGGGCGTCCGCGCGACGTACGCCGTGACCAGCACCTTCAGCTTCATTGCCGGCATCAACAACGGGTGGAACGTCACCTCCACCTCCTACGGGTCGAAGACCGGGGAGACGGGAATCTCCTGGACTCCGGACAAGTACTTCTCGCTCGCGACCACCGCCTACTTCGGCAAGACGGAGTACCTGCCGGGAACCTCGGATCTCGTGGACGCTGACCGGACACTGATTGACGTCGTGGCCACCTTCAATGCGACCTCCCAGCTGACGTTCATCATCAACTACGACTGGGATCAGCAGGCGAGTCCGGGCGGTCCGGGCTCGACCCTTCCGACCGCGACGTGGGACGGTGTGGCGGGGTACGCGAACTACCAGTTCAACAGCGCCTGGCGCGCATCGCTCCGAGTCGAGTACCTCGACGACAAGGACGGGTTCCTCACGGACACCCTCGACGGGCAGCACCTGTGGGAGACGACGCTCACCTTTGGCTATGACCCGACGGCCCACTTTGAGCTGCGCCTCGAAGGTCGTTACGACTCCGCGCAGACGAAGATCTTCTACCACAGCAATCCGGCCGACTACTACGAGGATGAGACCGGTCCCGATCTCGCGGACAGCCTCTCGGAGATCGCTCTGCAGGGCGTCTACAAGTTCTAAAGGACGAGCGCCGTACGGGGCGACGGGCACGCCCCGTGCGGCGCCAGGCGGAGCGGGAGTGCGGCACCCTGGGCACGGGTGACCGCACTCCCGCAAGTGCAGGCGCCCACGCGGCGATCGGCGCGCGGTGCGGAAGGCAGACTCAGCGCGGATTGTCGTGGTGCGTGTTGTCCACCACGTGCGAGATGTCCTGGTCCACGCAGGGGGTCGGCTCGACCAGCTCCTTGCGGGTGCGCTGCGCGAGGTGCGTGGTCGTCCAGGGCTCCGCGAGGACGGTCGGGTCCTCGACGGTCGCCTGCCACTCGAGCACATCCCCCCTCCTGCGCAAACGCTCGGTGACGCGCATCGCGCGGGTGTGGAAGGCCCCGTTGTCGGTAAGCCAGGTATCCTCGGTGAAGCCCGTGCTCACCACGACGAGCGTGTCGCCTTCCCAGTGCCCGACTGCATCGCCGAGCGTGCTGTCCTCCGCGTCGGTTCGGCGCGGGCGCCCGTCGGTCGGGATGATCCGCCAGAACGCTCCGGATACATCGTCGTAGAGAAAGACGACCTCGCCCGGGATCTGCACGATCTTGTCGGGCGGCCCGATGCGCGGCAGACCGGGCGAGCGGCAATGCAACACCCCGTCCGACTGCAGCTGGTGGTCGCTCAGCCACCTCACCTTGGCGAGGAACTGCGGCCTGTAGTGCGGGAAGCTCGCGCTCGGCGGGGGCGCCGCGTGGGCCGTGACGGGGCGCGGGGGCGGTGCCGGCTCACAACCGGCGACGCAGACCGATCCCCCCGCCAACTGCTGCGGGTGCAGGAAGTCGATCCCCGCGCCGTGGTCCCAGGTGCCGTTGAGGTCGGGGTGACCGTGCGCGGCGGCGTCTTGTGCGCTCGCGCCTTGAGGAGCGGCGCCCGTGCCGATCATCGCCCAGAGCAGGGCTCCCGCAGCGGCGCCGAGTGTGGCGCGCCGGTCGCCTCGAGCGGTGTGAGGATGCCTCATCGGTGTGCCTCCGCATCGGAAAGCAAGCTTGCCGGCGGCCACCCGGGCAGCGCGCGCCGGATGCCGATCAGTCGTCGGGCGCGAACTGGTAGTGGTGGCCGTCCTGGTACGTGATCTTCAGCATGTAGCCGAGACGTGGCGTGCCGTCACGCGCGGGATAGATATCGACCGTCGCGGTCTCGGCGTTGCCCATCAGCATGGCCTTGGTGAGGCCGGCCTTGCGCATCATCGCGACCGGAACCGTCTCGAGGCGCCACTCGGCGACCGAGCCCCCGGGGCCCTGCGCCTCAAAGTGGACGTAGATGTGTGGATTCGCCCACTCGATCGCGGAGACGACGCCGGTGAGGGTCATCTTGCGGTGAACGTTGAACTCGCCGCCGACCGAATGGTGGGCGAAGCCGGCGGGCGCCAGGGCGGCGAGCGCCAAAGCGACCCCGGTTTGCGTTCGCACTGGAACGGCCATCCGGCGACTTTCCCCCTGCAGGGCCCTCGGCGGGTTCCCCCGATCCGACCCGTCGAGACCCGGGGACACGATACTCCACCCGAGTTCCCGGTTCCACGCAGGGGTCGCCGGGCGAGGGCCCCGGCCGAGCCGATGCGGAACTCATGCCGCGGTGCACCGGTCCAACGGCTCGCGGCTCGATGCCGCAAAGGGAGGAGACTTGAGACACGCATCGAATTTCGCGCCGCGCGCGCCGAGCTAAACTTGCCGGCGGGCTTCCCGCACTTGCCATGAACCGGCGTCGGACCAGCATCGCGCTCGCGCTTCCGCTCCTGCTGCTGCTTGCAGAGCAGGGCGCGTGGCTGCACGAGCTGACCCACACCTACTACAGCGGTCGCGCCCTGCATGCGCAGGTCCGCGCGAGCGAGGGGCTTTGCGACGACAGCCTGTGTCTCACCTGTCAGGCGTTCGCGCAGGTCGCCAATCCGGTCGGCGGAACCCTGCCGAGCCTCACCGCGACGCCCGCGCCCTATCTTTCAAGCCCGTATTCCTCCCTTCCCATCCTCGCCGCGGATGCGCCGACCCCGCGCAGCCGCGGTCCCCCGCCCGCCCGAGCCTGAAGACCCCGACCACGGCGAACCCGCGCTGCGCCTGAGCGAGCGCTGTATGTGAGTTGGACGTCTCAACTGCCGTCGAGCGGCGTGCCGTCCTCGATCGCCGGCCGCCCGGTCCATTGACGAATCAGGACACCCTCTATCATGCGCTATGCCAACATGTGCCTCACGCTGGTCGGTCTGTGCGCGTCGCTCCTCGCCGCGCCGGCGGTCCGAGCGGCCGGCAACGACTCCAGCTCCTCGAGTGCCGCGGCCAATGCGGGCCAGGCCGGCTCCCCTGCGCCGAGTGCCCTCGCGACCAACACTGCGGGAAGTGACCTCGCCGACTCCACCGACTCCGCCGACGCCGCGGACTCCGCCGGGGCCGCTGAGGCCGCCGACGCCTCCGGCGCTGTGCAGACGGTCGTGGTGACGGCGCGGCGCCTGAACGCGGCGCGCTCCGGAATCGAGACCCAAACCGGCGCGTCCACCTACACGGTCGATACGGCCGCGATCAACAGCGAGCCGGGCGGCGAGAACGTCGAGCTCAACCAGGTCACGCTCCAGATGCCGGACGTGGTCCAGGACTCCTTCGGGCAGATCCACGTGCGCGGGGCTCACAACGACCTGCAATATCGGCTGGACGGCATCATCATCCCCGAGGGCATCAGCGTCTTCGGCCAGACGCTCGATCCGCGCCTGATCTCCTCGGTGAGCATGATCACCGGGGCGCTGCCCGCCGAGTACGGGCTCGACACGGCCGGCATTTTCGACCTCACGACCAACAGCGGCCTGCTGCAGCCGGGCGGGTACGTCTCCGTGTACGGCGGCAGCCACGACACCCTCGAGCCGTCGTTCGCGTACGGCGGGAGCGCCGGGAGCCTCAGCTACTACCTGAGCGGGGACCTGCTCCACAACGACCTCGGCATCGAGGCGCCTGACGGCAGCTCGGAGCCGCTGCACGATCACTCCACCCAGACTCACGGCTTCGGCTTCTTCGAGGACATCCTCGACCCGGAGGATCGGCTCTCGCTCATCGTCGGCACGTCGGACGATGAGTTTCAGATCCCGGACGAGCACGGTCTGCAGCCTACCGGCATCGCCGGCGTGACCGGACTCGGACCCTGCGGCACCGGCACGGGCTTCTACGCCCCGCCCTGCACCGGCACGGACATGCAGGTGCTCGAGGCGAACGGCCAAACCGCCTACCTCAGCAACGATCTCGATGAGACCCAGCACGAGCTCACCCAGTACGGGATCCTCACCTGGCAGCATTCCGAGGGCGCCTTCAACATCGAGAACTCCTTCTCGGCGCGCTACACGAGCCTGCATTTCGCTCCCGACTGGACCGGCGACCTGCTTTACAACGGGATCGCCCAGAACGCCTTCAAGGCCGACACTGCGCTCGCCTGGCAGACCGACAGCTCGTACGAGCTCAACGGCGCGAACACGCTGCGCGCCGGGTTCTACCTGCAGCACGACGCCTCGACGAGCGATACGACCTCGCAGGCGCTGCCGATCGACGCGCTCGGCCTGCAAACGAGCGACGTGCCGGGGACGGTGATCGAGAATGGCAGCCAGTCCCAGCAGATCGAGAGCGCGTACGTGCAGGACGAGTGGAAGGCGCTCACGGGGGTGACCGTCAACTACGGCCTGCGCTTCGACCACTACAACGCCTACTCGAGCGGCAGCCAGGTGAGCCCGCGGGTGAACGTCGTGTGGCAGGCGCTCACCGACACGACGGTGCACGCCGGCTACTCGCGGTATTTCCAGCCGCCGCCGTTCGAGCTCATCGGCACCGAGACCTTCAAGCAGTTCGCCGAGACGACCGCCGTGCCGCCGGGCACCGAGACCAAGGATACGCCGCCCGTCGCCGAGAGCGATGACTACTACGACTTCGGCGTGGAGCAGAAGCTCCTCGACCGCAGCCTGACGCTCGGCGTCGATAGCTACTACGAGACTGCGCGGAACCTGATCGATGAGGGGCAGTTCGGCGCCCCGATCATCCTCACTCCCTTCAACTACCGCTATGGCAAGATCGAGGGCGTCGAGCTCACCGAGAACTACTCGGTGAGCCACTTCAACGTCTACGGCAATCTCGCGTTCCAGAGCGCGAAGGGCAAGGATGTCGAGTCCTCGCAGTTCAACTTCACCGAGCAGCAGCTCGCCTACATCGCCGACAACTACATCCACCTCGATCACGAGGAGCGCGCGTCGGCCTCGGGCGGGGTCTCCTACGAGTGGCGGCGCACGACGTTCAGCGTGGACTCGATGTTCGGCACCGGGCTGCGCGAGGATCTGGCGCTGCCGAGCGGCTTCGACATTCCGAACGGCACCCATACCCCGAGCTACACCACGGTGAACCTCGGCGTCGTCCACGCATTCGATCTCGGCGGCTCCGGCCCGCTCAAGCTGCGCTTCGACGTGATCAACCTCCTCGACAAGGTGTACGAGATCCGCAGCGGCACCGGCATCGGGGTGTTTGCCCCGCAGTACGGCGCCCGGCGCGGCCTGTTCGCGGGCGCGGAATGGGATTTGTGAGGGTCCCGCGGTAGGCTTCATCCATGCCCACCGGCTCCGACCGACTGCCGCCGATTCCCGCCGACGAGCTCTCGACGGACCAGCGGCGCGCCGCCGATGCGCTCGCGCAGGGCCGCCGCGGCGCCCTCTTTGGACCGTTCATCCCGATGCTGCGCAGCCCGGAGCTCCTCGACCGCGCGCAGCGGCTCGGGGAGTACCTGCGCTACGACAGCGCACTGCCCGCGAGGCTGCGGGAGCTCGCGATTCTCGTGACGGCCCGGCATTTCCGCCAGGCCTACGAATGGCACGTTCACGCGCCGGCCGCGGCCGATGCGGGCCTCGCCCCGCAAACCCTGGCGGCGCTCGCCGCGGGTCGCAGGCCCGAGCCGCTGCAAGCCGACGAGGCGGCGGTGTACGACTTCTGCACCGAGCTGCACGCAGCCTACCAGGTGAGCGATGCGACCTACGCGGCGGCGCTCGCGCGGCTCGGCGAGCAGGGCGTGATCGACCTGTGCGGCGTCTGCGGCTACTACGGGCTGCTCGCGCTCGTCATGAACGTCGCGCGCACCCCGCTTCCGACGGGCGCGAGAGCGCCGTGGGCGGAGGAGCCGTAGGCGCACCGCCCTCCCCCGGGAGTGGCCGCCCCTGCGAGGCTCGCGGCCGCATCACCAGATCCTGCACACCTTCTGCGGCGGCTTCACGAGCGGCTCGCCCGCCTTGCAGTGAAAGGCGCGCGCGAACTCCGGCATGTTGGCGACGACCCCGTTGATGCGGTAGCGCGCCGGGGAGTGGGGATCGACGATCGCGTCCGCGCGCAGCCTCTCGGGGCGCTCGTTGGTGCAGGCCCACTGCGCGAACCCGACGAAGAAGCGCTGCTCGGGCGTGAGGCCGTCCCGGTCGGGCGGCCCAACGCCGCGCGTCTGCTGCCGCCAAGCCGCCCAGGCGAGGATCTCGCCGCCGAGGTCGGCGATGTTCTCCCCCTCGGTGAGCGCGCCGTCGACCTTCACGTGGTCGACGGCGGTGTACCCGGAGTACTGGTCGCGGACGCACTGCGCGCGCGCGGCGAACTGGCGCGCATCGGCGGCGGTCCACCAGTTGCGCAGATTCCCGCGGCCGTCGAACTGGCGGCCCTGGTCGTCGAAGCCGTGCGTCAATTCGTGGCCGATCGTGCCGCCGGTGTCCCCGTAATTCGGCGCATCGTCCATCCGCGCGTCAAAGAGCGGCGGGATCAGGACGGCGGCCGGAAAATTGATGTCGTTGAGCTGCGGATCGTAGTACGCATTGACCGTGGCGGGGGTGATCTCCCACTCGTCGCGATCGACCGGCCGGTCGATCTTCGCCGCCTGGCGGTGCGACTCGAAATCAAGCGCCCGGGAGAGGTTTCCGTAGAAGTCGTCGCGCCGGATGATGAGCGTCGAGTAGTCGCGCCAGTGCCGCGGATAGCCGATCCGATTGCGCACGGCGGCGAGCTTCGCGAGCGCCTGAGCCTTGGTCGCCGGGCTCATCCAGTCGAGCTGCTCGATCCGCCGCTTCATGGCCGCCTCGATCTGCTGGGTCATGCGCACGACCCGGCGCTCCGTGCCCGCGGGAAAGCTGCGCGCGACGAACTCCCGGCCAAGCGCCTCCCCGAGGTCCCGATCGATCCAGCCCACGCATTTCTGCCAGCGCGGCCGGTCGGCCGTGGCACCGAGCAGGTAGGCCTCGTTGAAATCGAAGCTCTCCTGCACGAAGGCGGAGGAGAGGTCGGGCGCCGCCGCAGCGAGCAGCGCCCAGCGCAGGTACGCCTGCAGATGCGCGAGCGGCTCGCCCGCGATGAGCGCATCGAGCGCGCGCACGAACTGCGGCTCGGAGAGGTTGATCCACGGCCGAGCGATGAGGCCGCTCGCCGCGAAGTACTCGGCCCAATCGAAATGAGGCGCCAGCTGCTCGAGCGCGGCGAGCGTCGCGCGGTGGTAGACCTGGTAGGGGTCGCGCTGCGCGACATCCGAGAGCGTGGCGCGCGCGAGCGCGGTCTCGATGCCGAGCACGACGCCCGCCTCCGCGCTCGCAGCCTGCGGAGTCTCCCCGGCGAGCTCGAGCATGCGGGCGACGTGCGCCGTGTACCGCGCACGGATCTGCACGGAACGCGCATCCTGCTTGAGATAGTAGTCGCGGTCGGGCAGCCCCAGCCCGCCGGCATCGATCGCGGCGATGACCTTCGTCGCATCGCGCGCATCCTGCTCCACGTCGTCCGTGAACAGCATGCCGTCGGTCTCGAGCCGCGGATGCAGCTCGCCGAGCAGGCGGGCGAGCCCGCGCTTGTCGCGCAGGGCGGCGATGCGCGCGAGATCGGCGCGCAGCGGCGCGATGCCGGCCCGCTCGATCGCCGCGACGTTCATGCAGGCGTAGAAGTAGTCCCCGAGCCTCTGCTGCTGCGGCGTGCGCGTCACCGCGGGCCGCGAGAGCTCATCGAGAATGCCCCAGAGGTAGGCGTGGACCTCGACCGAGAGCTTGCCGTAGACGCTCCAGCTCGACTCCTCGGGTGGAATCGGATTGTCCCGCTCCCAGCCCCCGCACGCGTAGGTGTAGAGGTCCTCGCAGGGATCGACCGAGCGGTCCATGTTGCTCGGGTCGAGGCTCGGGGAGTACGGCAGCGAGGCCGCCGGCGCGCGCGTGCCAGCGATCGCGAGAGCGCACGCGACGGCTGCGAGCAGCACCCGCCTGCGGCGCGCCTCGAGCGGCTGTGACCGGCGCTGCACGATCATCCGGCGCCTGCCTCAGCCTCGCGGCGGGCCGGACGGCCCGGGCCAGGCGATGAGGGTCTGGCGCTGCTCGCCGAGCCCGTCGATCCCGAGGCGCAGCGTATCGCCGGCCTTCAGGAAGATCGGCTTCGGCTGCTTCGCCGCCCCGACCCCGGGCGGCGTTCCGGTCGTGATGATGTCCCCCGGCTCGAGCGTCATGAAGCGGCTCACGTAGCTCACGAGGTGCGCGACGCCGAAGATCATCGTGCGGGTGTTGCCGGTCTGCATGCGCTCCCCGTTCACCTCGAGCCACATGCCGAGAGCTTGCACGTCCGCGATCTCATCGCGCGTCACGAGCCACGGGCCGACCGGACCGAAGGTGTCGCAGCCCTTGCCCTTGTCCCAGGTTCCGGCCCGCTCCAGCTGAAACTCGCGCTCCGACACGTCGTTCACGACGACATAGCCGGCGACGTGCTCGAGCGCATGGCGCTCCTCGGCATACTGCGCGCGGGTTCCTATCACGACGCCGAGCTCGACTTCCCAGTCGGTCTTGCGCGAGCCGCGCGGGATCATCACCGCATCGTTCGGGCCCTGCAGGCAGGTGATCGCCTTCTGGAACACGACCGGCTCGGGCGGCGGCGCCTGATGCGTCTCGGCCGCATGATCCGCATAGTTGAGTCCAATCGCGATGAACTTGCGGGTGCCGGCGAACGGCACGCCGATCCGCGGGCTGCCCGGCACCGCGGGGAGCGCGGCCGGATCGAGCGCCGCGAGCGATCGCAGGCTCTGCGGTGCAAGCTCGCCGGGCCCGATGTCCGCGATCCGGCCGGAGAGGGAGCGGAGCGTGCCGCTCGGATCGAGCATGCCCGGCTGTTCGCGGCCCGCCGGACCGTAGCGCAGCAGCTTCATGAGCAGTCGTCCCTCGTGCCTGAAAGGGGTGACCCCGCGAAGTGTAGCAACCGGCCCGCGCACCGGCAGCCTCGGAAAGCTGGTAGCCTCACGGGTCCGGCATCCGGGGTCCGGACGGGGGTGAAGACATGCCGTGGCGACGCCGGCCGTTCCGTGGCTCGGATCTCGAGCGCGCGATCAACATCGCCGATCTGAGGGAAATCGCCCGCCGCAAGGTGCCGAACTTCGTCTTCGAGTACCTCGAGGGCGGAGCGGAGGACGAGGCGACGGTGCGACAGAACCGCGCCGCGCTCGAGGCACTGCGCTTCGTCCCCCGGACGCTGGTCGACACGACCACTCGCCACCAGCGCATCGAGCTCTTCGGACGGGAGTGCGGCGCGCCGCTCCTCATCGCCCCGACCGGCGGCAACGGCATGATCTACCCCCTCGGCGACCTCGCCCTCGCCCGCGCCGCGGCGAGCATCGGCATTCCGTTCTGCCTCAGCACCGTCTCGACCGTGCGCTTGGAGCGGGTGGCGGCTGAGGCCGGCGGCCGGCTCTGGATGCAGCTCTACGTGATGGACGACCGCAGGGTCGCGGCGGACATCGTGACGCGCGCCGGCGCCGCCGGGTTCGAGGCGCTCGTCTTCACGACCGACGCCAATGTCTTCGGCTCGCGCGAGTGGGACCGGCGCAACTACCGCCGGCCGGGCGCGCCCACGGCGAGGAACATCCTCGATGCCCTGCGCCACCCGCGCTGGCTGTACGAGGTGCTGCTGCGCGCGGGCGTGCCGAGATTCGAGAATCTCGTGCCCTTCCTGCCTGCGGGCCAAGCGACCGCGGTCGGCGGCAGCACGGTGATCCCGAAGCTCTTCAGCCCCTCGATCACCTGGGACGACGTGCGGTGGCTGCGGAGTCTGTGGCGCGGGAGGCTGCTCGTGAAGGGCGTGCTCAGCGTCGAGGACGCCGAGCGCGCCGCCGAGACCGGCTGCGACGGCATCATCCTCACGAACCACGGCGGGCGCCAGCTCGACTACTGCATCTCCCCGCTCGAGGTGCTGCCGGACATTGCGCGGGCCGTCGGCGGGCGGCTCGCCGTACTCATCGACGGGGGTTTCCGCCGCGGCAGCGATGTGATCAAAGCCCTTGCGCTCGGTGCCCGCGGCGTCATGCTCGCCCGGGCGACGCTCTACGGGCTCACGGCCGGCGGAGAGCGTGGGGCGCGCCGCGCGCTCGAGATCGTGACGAGCGAGATCGACCGCACGCTCGGGCAGCTCGGCTGCCGCTCGCTCGCGGAGCTCGGGCCGCATCTGCTGCGCGCCGGCCCGCCGGGAGGGACATGACATGGCGAGGAGCGAGGCACCTGCCGCCTCCGGTTTCGTGAAGGCGATCACGCGGCTCGACGCGACGGCGCTCGTCGTCGGCTCGATGGTCGGCTCCGGCATCTTCATCGTCTCGGCCGACATCGCGCGTCAGGTCGGCTCGCCCGGCCTGCTCCTGGCAGTGTGGGTGATCTCCGGGATCACGACCGTGATCGGCGCGCTCACGTACGGGGAGCTCGCCGCGATGTTCCCCTCCGCGGGAGGACAGTACATCTACCTGCGCGAGGGTATCTCGCCCCTGTTCGGGTACCTGTACGGCTGGACGCTCTTCATGGTCATCCAGACGGGCACCATCGCCGCGGTCGCGGTCGCCTTCGCGCGCTTCACCTCGGTCTTCTTCCCCGCGCTCTCGCCGGATATCTTCCTCGGCTTCACGGTCCACCTGCCGAGCGGGCCCATCGGGGTCGGACTGTCGCCGCAGCGCGTTCTCGCCATCCTCTCCGTGATCGTCCTCACGGGCGTCAACATCCGCGGAGTTCGCACCGCCGCGCTCATTCAAACCTCGCTCACGCTCGTGAAGATCCTCTCGCTCCTCGGCCTGATCCTCGCCGGGCTCATCCTCGGCCGCAACGCGCACGCCCTCGCCGCGAACTTCGGCGCGGGCTTCTGGCCCGCGGGAGGACTGCATCTCGACACGCTCGCGACGCTCGGCGCGGCGATGGTCGGCGGGCTCTTCGCGATGGACGCGTGGAACAACGTCGGCTTTGCCGCCGGGGAGCTGAAGAACCCGCGCCGCGATCTGCCGTTCTCCATGGGCGCCGGCGTCCTCACGGTCACCGCGCTCTACCTGCTCGCCAATTGCGCGTACCTGAGCGTGCTGCCTCTCTCGGGCATCGCGACCGCGCCGCAGGATCGTGTGGCGACGGCGGTGCTTCAGGCCGCGCTGGGGGGCGCGGGGCTCGCGCTCATGGCGGCGGCGATCATGGTCTCGACCTTCGGGTGCAACAACGGGCTCATCCTCTCCGGCGCGCGCGTCTACTACGCGATGGCGCACGATGGCCTGTTCTTTCGCAAGGCCGGGGCATTGCACCCGCGGTATCAGACTCCCGCGCCGGCGCTCGCCGTCCAGGCGGTCTGGACGTGCGTGCTGTGCCTCTCGGGGACCTACAGCCAATTGCTCGACTACGTGATCTTCGCCGCGCTGCTCTTCTACCTGCTGACGGGCGTGAGCCTCTTTGCGCTGCGGCGTGCCCGGCCCGACCTCGAGCGCCCCGTGCGCGTCCCCGCCTACCCGTGGCTGCCTGCCCTGTACGTCCTGCTCACGGGCGCCATCGCGGCTGACCTCCTGGTCCGCAAGCCCCAGTACACCTGGCCGGGCCTGCTCATCGTCGCGCTCGGCATTCCGGTGTACTACGGCTGGCGCGCGCTCACGCAGCGCGCCCCTCCCGTCACCCGTCCCGCGAAGCTCGACGCGGAGTGACCGGAGCGATGAGGCACGGGCTCACGGCGGCCTTTCTCGTTGCGCTGATCGCCGGCACGGCCCTGCGCCTGTGGCTTGCCGCGCGGCAAATCGCCGCGGCCCGCGCGCACCGCGAGCGCGTGCCGGCGCCCTTCGCGCAGCAGGTGAGCGTCGAGGCGCACCGCAAGGCGGCCGACTACGCGATCGCCCGCACACGGCTCGGCGCCTGGGAGACGCTCGCCGACGCCGCCGTCGTTCTCGCGCTCACGATCGGCGGCGGGGTTGCGGCCCTCGATGGGGTCTCGCGGCGCCTTGCGTTGACCGAGCCGTGGAGCGGAGTCGCCGTCGTGCTGTGCGTCCTCGCGATCACGGCCGTCGTCGGATTGCCGTTCTCGCTCTGGCGCACGTTCCGCATCGAGGCGGCCTTCGGGTTCAACCGCACGACGGCCGGCCTGTACTGGATCGACCGCGCGAAGGGTCTCGCGCTCGCGCTCCTCATCGGTGTGCCGCTGCTGGTCGCGGTGCTCGAGCTCATGGCGCGCGCGGGCGGGCTGTGGTGGCTCTACGCCTGGCTCGCCTGGCTCGCCGTCTCCTTCGCGCTCACCTGGGCCTGGCCGGCCTTCATTGCACCCCTGTTCAACCGCTTCGTGCCGCTCGCCGATGCGGAGCTCAAGGCGCGAATCGAGTCACTGCTCGCGCGGTGCGGATTTGCCTCGAAGGGCGTATTCGTCGTCGACAGCTCGCGCCGCACGGCGCATGGCAACGCCTACTTCACCGGCGTCGGACGCAACAAGCGCATCGTGTTCTTCGATACGCTCCTCGAGCGGCTCGGCGCGACGGAGCTCGAGGCCGTCCTGGCGCACGAGCTCGGCCACTTCCGGCTGCGGCACGTGCTGCAGAGGCTGCTCGCCTCGGCGGCCGCCTCGCTCGTCGGGCTTGCCGTGCTCGGCGCGCTCGCGGGCGAGACCTGGTTCTATACGGACCTCGGCGTTCCGCGACCCTCGGCACATGCCGCTCTCATCCTGTTCCTCCTCGCGGCACCCGTCTTCACGTTCTTCGTGACGCCGCTTGCCGCCTCGTGGTCCCGGTGCCACGAGTTCGCCGCCGACCGCTTCGCGGCCGCGCACGCGAGCGCCGCGGATCTCGCCGAAGCGCTCGTCAAGCTCTACCGGGACAACGCGACGACGCTCGCTCCCGACCGCATCGCCTCCGCCTTCTACGACTCGCACCCGCCCGCCGTCGTGCGCATCGCCGAGCTGCGCAAGCTCGCCGAGCACCCGGGCGGCTAGCAGCCGGCGGTGTGCCGCGCCACCGGCGCGCGAGCCGCTCAGCTCGTCTCGCGGCGCAGCGCGTCCGCCGCGTGGCGGTGGGCGGCCGCGGCGCTCACCTTCACCGGTGCGGTCTCGAGGAGAAACACCGCGACGAGTCCGCCGATGAGGGCGCACGCGGCCTCGATCAGCACCGGGGTCGCGAGACTCGAGGCATCGGCGAGCGCGCCGGCGAGCGTGGTGATCCCCGAGCCGCCGGCGATCTCACCGGCGCAGACGACGAGCCCCATGGCCGTCGCGGCGTAGCGGCG
>JASHTK010000097.1 GCA_030040575.1 Gammaproteobacteria bacterium | reverse complement strand
GCACGCGCGCGCGCGACGCTTCGATCGAGCGAGGCGAGGCCGAGCAGAACAAAGACTGCGGTGACGGCCGCGCCAATCGCGAGAGTGCGGCGCTCACGATGCTCGAGAGACTGAAACCAGGCGGCTAGCGTTGCCACGTGACTGCTCCGGCCGCGACGGTCATGTCACGCCGCCCGGCTTGATCTGGATGCGGCCCTCGTAGTGCGATCCGGCGGTGCGTGCGGCCGTGAGGCCCGCTTCCCACCCGATCGCGCGGAGGTTGCGGCTCAGGCGGTCGAGCGCCTCGGGGCTCGGCGCGCTGACCTCGAGCTCGAGCGTTCCGTCGCGGAAGGTGAGCGCCTGAAGATCGGTGCCATCGGTGCCGGCGCGCGCTCGAGCGAGTGCGTCGAGGGCCGCGAGCAACCCCGATCCGCTTCCGCCGCTGCGCAGGCTTGCGAGGCGCTGCTCCATGCGGCTGCGCGCGTCCACGGCGTTGTGCTCGCCCGGCATGGCCGCGCGGAAGGTCCGCTCGATGGCGACGTTGGCACGGTGCTCGGCGCGTCCGAGCTCGACCAGCTCGAGCGCGCCGGCAGCTGCATGCAGCGCGACGAGCGCCGCGAGCAGCCCCGAGGCGCTGCCCCCGCCGCGCAGGCTCGCGAGGCGCTGCTCCATGCGGCTGCGCGCGTCGATCGCGTTGTGCTCGCCAGGCATCGCCGCGCGGAACGTCCGCTCGATCGCGACGTTCACCCGGTGCTCGGCCCGCCCGAGGGCGACGAGCTCGACCGCGCTGCCGACCGCGTGCAGTCCGATGAGCGCGGCGAGCAGCACCGCGGCGGCGCGCCACACCTTGACGCTGCTCGCGAGCGAGGTCGCCGGAGCGTACGGGCCCTGCAGCAGATCGATGGCGCTCTTCATGGCGAGCGGGAGCTGCTGCGCGAGCAAGGCGAGCGGGCCCTCCGTGAGCAGCTGAACCTTGATCCCATCGAAGCGATCGCGGATCGCCTCGACCTCCTGCGAGTGCTGGTGCCACTCGGCGGCGCCGGTATAAAGCAGCAGTCCCGACCCGGTGCGGTCCGCGGCGAGTTGATCGGCGGGTGGGCGCAGCAGCTCGAGCGCCTCGGCGAGCGCATCGATCGGCATCGTCACGGGAAGGCGGCTCGCGGGTCTCACGATGGCGCAATCGACGTCGAGCAGGCCGACAGCCTGGCCCGGATTGAGCGGGAGCCACTCGCTCTCGGCAAAGACGGCGAGCGGCACGATCCCCGCATCGCGCAGCTGCGCGAGCCATTCATCCATCGAGGCGCGCGAGACGACCGCGACCGGTGTGCGGGCCGCATCGGGCGGCCTGCGGCCCACGGCGAAGTGCAGGCTCTCCACGTCCTCGGCGAGTTGCTCCTCGAGGGCGAAGGGAACGATCTGCTGCACCTTGGTGCCGGATTTGACCGGCACGTCGGCCTCCGCGATCACCACGTCCGCCGCCGGAACGAGCACGCACACGCGGTGCGAGCCCGCGAGCTCGCCCGCCTGGCTGAGCGGACCCTCGCGCTGGGGCAGCACGATGCGTCCGGCGCCATCCGCGACCAGCCAGGAGGCTGGGGCGCCGGGCGCCCGCGCGAGTCGGATGAGGAGCCAATCTGCCACGCTCAGTCCACCATGATCCGGGTGCCTCCGCGAGCCTCAATCCGCCGTGAAGCTGCGCTGGATCACGCGCACCCGGGTTCCCTTCTCATCGCGATGCAGAAGACTGTACAAGTAGAACTCCGCGTTGCCAATGTCCACGATGCTCGTCAAGCGAAAGTAGCTCGATTGCTCCCCGACGCTCGTCATCGCGGGCGTGTTCGTCGCTCCGGCGCCGCCCTGGAATGCCGCCTGGTAGACCGAGACGGTCGGGAAGCAGCCGTTCGCGCGCTGCTGCGCGAGATCGGCGGGGCTCAACATGCTGTACTGGCGCACGGCGGCCGGCCCGAGCGCATCGAGCACGGCGCCCGAGGCGGTACAGAGGTTCACCTTGGTGCCGCTCGGCAGGGCCGCCACGTACGGGGCGAGGCGCGCGTAGCGGTCCGGTCCGAAGCCGGGCAGGGCGAGCAGCTCGCTCGCGCTCGTGATCTGTCGGTTCGCGGTGCGGTACGGGGGGACCTGCGCGAGGTACGTGCCGTCCTCGGCGCCGTCGGGAGCGGTCACGATGCCGTCCGAGTCGATCCAGTCGGCGATGAGCGGCCCCCACTTGCTCTCGAGGCCGAGGATCTGCAGCAGATTCTCGAACGCCTGCAGCTCGTTCGGGTCGATCACTCCGCGAGCATCGACCAGATTGTTGAGATTGAAGCGGCCTTGCATGTCCTCGAGGGAGGCTTCGAGCGTCACGCCCGAGGTGACCTCCGTCGGTCCGTACGTGAGCGACCAGGGCTCGCCCGGCGCGTCCTGCTGCGGGTTCTGCTGGCGGCTGAGGCGCAGCGCGTAGCCGGCGAGATCCTCGGCGGCCTCGGCGGCGAGCACACTCTGATCGAAGGCGAAGGTGCCCGCGCCGCGGCGGGCGGTCATGGCGGTCTCGTAGCCGATCGAGGAGGCGATGATCGTGCCGATCGCGACGAGCAGAATCGCCGTGAGCAGCGCGACGCCGCGCTCGCGCGCGCGTGTCGGTCGCGGCCCGCGCAGCCCCCGCATCGTGC
>JASHTK010000096.1 GCA_030040575.1 Gammaproteobacteria bacterium | reverse complement strand
GCGCGCAAGATATATGTCGCGTTGCGGTGCGCGCCGCGCATTAGGTCACATGAGACCGTGGTGCAGGCGCAGACTGCGTCTCACCTCTCGGTGCCGACTCGCCCAAGATTCGTCGAGCCGCGGCCGGTCGAAGCGTTGCCTGAGCGGCGTCGCCCCGCAGCGAACGACATTCGCATCGAGGCGGGCCATCCACCGCGCCGCCGGAATCCGCGATGCCCGAGCTCCCCGATCTGACCGTCTACGTCGAGGCGCTCGGTCGCCGCATCGTCGGCGAGCGGCTCGAGCGGGCGCTGATCGCCTCCCCGTTCCTGCTGCGAACGGCCGTGCCTGCGATCGAGTCCGTCCAAGGACGGCGCGTGCGGGAGGTGCGACGGATCGGCAAGCGCATCGCGATCGGGCTCGAGGGGGAGCTGTGGCTCGTCTTCCACCTCATGATCGCGGGCCGGCTGCACTGGGTGGAACGGGGCGCGGCGGCCGCGAAGCGGGCGGCGCTCGCGCGCTTCGCATTCTCGAGCGGAACGCTGACCCTGACGGAGGCGGGCACCCGGCGGCGCGCCTCGCTGCGGCTGATCGAAGGGGGGAGTGCGCTCGCCCTCGAGGACCCGGGCGGCCTTGAAGTGCTGGAATCGAGCCTCGCGCAGTTCACCGAGCGGCTGCGCCGGCAGAGCCACACGCTGAAGCGAGTGCTCACCGATCCGCGCCTCTTCAGCGGCATCGGCAACGCGTATTCCGATGAGATTCTCCACGCCGCGCGGCTCTCGCCCGTCGCGCTCACGAGCCGGCTCGAGGATGCCGAGGTGGCGCGCCTTTACGCCGCGACACGCGAGCAATTGCGGCTCTGGACCGATCGGCTCCGCGCGCTCGCGGCCGGCGCGTTTCCCGAGCAGGTGACCGCATTCCGCGCGGGCATGGCCGTGCACGGCCGCTTTCGCCTGCCGTGCCCCATCTGCGGGACGCCCGTGCAGCGGATCCGCTACGCGGACCATGAGACCAACTACTGCGCCCGCTGTCAGACCGGCGGCCGCCTGCTTGCGGACCGCGCCCTCTCGCGATTGCTCAAGGAGGACTGGCCGAAGAGCATCGATGAGCTCGAGCGGCGCTGAGCCCCTCAGCGAGCGCTGAAGACCCGGTAGGAGTGCGGCGGCACCTCCACGCGAAACTCGGCTCTCGTGCCGTGTGTCGTGTCCGTTCGGGGTCCCGCGACCGTCGGCGGCTCGGAGGCGATCCGCTCGCCCGTCAGGAGGTCCACGAGAGCCGCGTGCGAGCCCGCGACCGATACGCCGACCGAGGTGGAGTCGGCGCGGAAGGATTGCACGATGAACGTGCCGTTGTCGTACGCGAAGAGACTCACGAGGGCGGGGGCATCGAGGCGCACCGGAAAGTCGCCCTGCAAGGACTCGCGCAGCGCTCGCAGCACCGGCTGCGGCAGCTCATCAAGATCGCCCGGGTTGTCGGGCACGTCGAGCACGTACAGCACGCCGCGGGAGTAACGGTCCATGAGCAGAACCGGCACCCCGTACGCCTGCGAGACGCCGCGGATGAGCGGCCAGGCGTCGTTCGTGAAGAAGCGGATCTCGGGGAAGGCGATGCTCGGCGTGTCGCGATGGGGCTCGTCGAGACCCGCACCGCGGCCGGCGCCGAAGACGCCGAAGAAATCCTGGACGCTCACGCTGCGGCCGGTCTCCTCGAGCTCGACGATGTCCGCGATCCCGCGGCCTGCAAGCGCCTGCAGCAAGCCGGAGGTGATGACGACGCTCTTGCCGGAGAGGAGCTGGCGCTTGATCTTCGCGACGATCTCGGGATCCTCCGCCGCGGACCGAGTAAGCAGGACGAGCGGCGCATCGGTGGGGAACTCGGGCGTGAGCTCGATCGGAATGCCGAGGTTCCCGAGGTAGTCCTGCAGGAAATCCTCCCCGCTCGACTGGTAGGGCTTGTAGCTCGCGATCCCGATCGGCCGGCCGAGGCGGCCGAGGAACCGGTCCGCCTGCTCGAGCGCGAAGCCCGCGGCGCGCGCCCAGCCGGGAGGTCCATCGCGTGGCGCCCCCCGGTCCGAGCGCCGCATCGCATTCCAGTCGAAGCTCGTCGCCTCGTTGCTCCAGGGGCGCTCCCCGGGCTCGAGCGGCCGCGGGGAGGCGAGGTCGGACCAGTTGAAGAGCGTGATCTCCGGGGCCTTGGCGAACAGGGTGTCCCAGAGCTGCTCGGCATAGCGGTCGACATAGCGCGTGGCGTAGGTATCGACCCAGCCTCCGCGGTCGCCGCCGCCGGGCCGCACGTTGTCGAGGTACCGGAAGATGAGATAGCTCTGGTACTGCTGCAGGTGCTGGTCGGTGATCTGCGGGTCCCGTGTCTCTGTGCCGGTGTAGATCGCGTCGAACTTCTTCGCCTCGACGTCAAGGTCGTAACCGAGAGCCTGGTAGTGCTCGTACCAGTTCGGGTACTTGATGATGACCCGCACGCGAGGATTGACGGCGCGGGCGGTCTTCAGCACCAGATCCTCCGCCACCTCGCGCATCCTCTGCAGGCGGTACTGCGTCCAGGTGAGGCCCCCCTTCGCGGCGATATCCGCATCGGTCTTGGTCGAGTAGAAGAAGAAGTCATCGAGAATGATCTCATCGAAGTGCCGTGCGGCGAGCTCGACCGCGCGCCGGCAGATCTCGCGGTCGTGCGCGTTCTCGTAATCGAGCGTGCCGAACGGTACCCCGAGAGCCGGCGCGGAGAAGGCGATCCCGCCCGATACGGCGATGCCGTGGCGGGCGAAGAACCTCTTCAGCGTCTCGAGTGCCGCCTCATCCGCGAACTCCCCGCTGCGATAGGTCTCGAGGTACACCTTGTCGAAGCGCACCTGCCCGGCGATGCGCCGGTACTGCGCCTCGAGGACCTTCGGGTTCTCGAGCTCGCGCGTTGACTCGACCGTCACGTAGATCGCGGCGCGGAAGTTCTGGTAGGCCGGCTGGGCCGCGGCCCAGCCGCTCGCCATGGCGAGCGCCGCGACCACGGCAGAGCATCGGACGCCTCGCTTCATGGGACCCCCCGATCGTTGGCGAGATGCGCTCCACCCCTCATGGAGCCGAGGGAATTATAGGCGCTTGCAGACGCTCCGCCGCCCGAGGCTTGTCTCGGGTCGCCCCGCTCCCCATAATTTCAAAGAGGGAGCCAAAGGGGGGCTCGATTCCAGACGGCGGGCAGGAGAGGCGGCAATCGAGGGTTGTGACCTTTAATAGGGGGAATGCCATGTCCTTCATCGCGTGGATCGTCCTCGGCCTGATCGCAGGCTTCATCGCAAGCAAGATCGTCAACAAGAGTGGCGACGGGCTCGTTCTCGACATCCTGCTCGGAATCGCGGGCGGTGTAGTCGGCGGGTGGATCTTCCGCGCCGTCGGCATGTCGGGCGTGACCGGCCTCAACCTCTACAGCCTGATCGTCGCCGTGATCGGCGCGGTCGTGTTCCTTCTCATCTATCACTTCCTGATCCGGCGCCGCACCTGAGCGGCCGCACCTGAGTGGCCGCACGGCCGTGCGGTGGCGATCCGATGCGCTGCCGCGAGGACGATTGAGCGCCCGGCCGGTCGGTGATCTTCGCTATTCGGCGTAGATTTCGCTGAATGACGAATCGCGGGGACGTGGCCGGCATTGGCGGCGGACAGTCGTTTGGAGATAATAAGGACGCTACGCCAGCGCTTGCGCGCCAAGACAACTCCGACGACAAACGAGCCGGATTGCGCAGGGGTGGATTATGCCGAGGTCTCCGCGAGATCATCGCCGTCTCCGCACAATTGCGGCCGGATGGGGTTGGCCGCTCCTGGCACTCCTGTGCGGCCCGTCGCTGGCGCAAGCACCTTCCGCGCAGCCGCCGAGCGCCTCATCCGCCGAATCCGTCCCGGCTGACACGTTTCAGCCGCCGCGTGCGCCCCACCCCATCGCCGCAGTCTATCCGCCCGACCAGGGCCTCGAAGGCGGAGAAGGTTGGGTACGAATGGGCTTCATGGTCGAGCCGAACGGAAAGGTATCCGATATTGCCGTCATGGAGTCTTCGGGGGACAAACGCTTCGAGACGGCGGCGGTCGATGCCGTTCAACAGACGACGTTCATCCCCGGCACGCTGAACGGCAAGCCGATCGAATCGGCCTCCACCTATTCGATTCGGTTCGTGAACTACCACGGGTTACCCGCCGCCAGCCCCAAGTTCCTTCGTGCGTTCAAGACACTGATGGCAGCCGTTCGGGCGCAGAATCAACCGGCCGCGGATGCCGCCATGAAAGAGCTCACGGTCGGTAACCTGTACGAGGACGCCTATTACGGACTCGCGCAGTACGATTACGCTCACGTGTGGGGGGATGATGCGCAGCAGCTTGCGGGACTGAGGCGAGCCGTCGCCTCGCAGAACGATGCGCGGGTCGACGATGTGCATCTCGTGCTGCCTCAGGACGTTGAGCTCGTCGCAGAGACCACGCTGCTGCAGCTCGAGCTCCGCACGCACGAGTACTCCGAGGCGCTCAATCGCTGGCGCCGCCTGCAAGCGGATGGAATCGACAAGGACACCGCGGCAAAGCTGGCACCCATCATGCAGCAGGTCAAGGCGCTTCGCTCCAATGCCGCCGAGGTGGCGGTATCTGGGGAGATCCAAAATAGCGGCAGCTGGTTTCTCGCGCTCTTCAAGCGGCAGTTCCGCATCGAGGTGCGCAAGGGCTACATCGCGGACGTGAGGCTTCGGTGCGCGAGGGGCTATGTTTACTTCGCGTTTGATCCGAAGCTGCAATATCACGTGCGGGGCAAAGTAGGCAGCTGCCAGATGCAGCTCGAAGGCACCGACGGCACGCAATTCACGGTCGTCGAGTTCTGACTCCGGCGCAGACCTCCCGGATCGACGACAGCTCCCGGCGGCGCCGATTGCCTCCGTGCGCATCCTGCTCATCGACGACAAGCGCGAGGATGGCGGACGTATCCCAGCAACGCGGTGGGGACGTCAGCGGTCGTTAGCGCGCGCTTCCAAGAGTGCATCGAGTACGCGCGCGGAGCGCGGCACAGGGTGGGGCAGCAAGGTGCGCACCTTGCGCGCCGATCGAGGCCGAGCGGCCGGCCGCTCGGGCCTATCGTCGAAGTGGCGCGCCGCAGGCGAAGCTCGCGGCCACATCGATGCTCCCCGTCCCTTGGTACCGTGCGACTTGTGGATACGGACACAGCGGGCGCGTGCGCACGATGCCGCTCGCGGGATCGCCATTCGTCCGGTATTTCGTGGCGACGATCGCCTGCGGCGCGACGCCTTTCTCCACCCAATGCTGTAGGGCCGCCAGCATCGTTGCACCAAACGTGTTGGGGCCCGATCCGCCCAAGCAATGCGGCATTCCCGGCACCATGTAGAGACGGCTGATGCGCTCGGCCTCCGCCCGCCCCATTTGGGCGACCACACTCTCGTAGTAATCGATCGTGGCGAGCGGTGAGATGGCGGGATCACTCCACCCCTGGTACAGGATCAGCTTGCCGCCTCTTGCCTCGAAGGCCGTCAGATCGGGATTCGTGGCATTGAGGATCTGCCGCAATGCTGCGTCGTAGCGATCTGCGTCGTGCTCCACGTTGGTGGTGAGAAAGTTCCACTGAGGATTCTGGATGAGGTCGGCCGCTCCCGTCAGGAGGGCGTGAGTGCGGCCCGAAACGACGAGAGCCCAGCCGATCGGACCGCCTGCCTCGCCTCCCGGCACCAATCCGGGGAAGATCCGCCTGCCCTGCGAATCGCGCGGACCCGCATAGAGCTTCTCCAGTGCCGCAATCTGCGGGGCCGTCAGGCAGCTCGGGGACTCCGGCCCGTGGCACAGGAGCACACTCGGCTTGAAGTTGCACACTCTCGGATCCTCGATCAGTCCGTCCTCGAGCCCATCGCGGGCGTCGCAGGCGGCGAGTACTGCGGCTTGGACCGCCGGCCACTTGTTGGCCGGAATGTAACTGGCGGGGTCTTTATT
>JASHTK010000095.1 GCA_030040575.1 Gammaproteobacteria bacterium | reverse complement strand
GGGTGGTCGTGAGGGAGAGGGCGAGCGAGATCAGAATGGCGACCGAGAGGGCGACCGTGAACTCGTGAAACAGTCGGCCGGGGATTCCGCCGATCAGCTGGAACGGAATGAACACGGACACGAGCGAGAGGCTCATCGCGAGCACGGTGAAGCCCACCTCGCGGGAGCCGTGCAGCGCGGCCCGCATGCGCGGCATGCCCGACTCGATGTGCCGCATCGTGTTCTCCATCACGACGATCGCATCGTCCACGACGAACCCGGTCGAGACCGTGAGCGCCATGAGCGAGAAGTTGTCGAGCGTGAAGCCGAGCAGGTACATCGCGCCGAAGGTCCCGATCAGCGACACCGGCACGACGACCGCCGGCACGAGAGCGGAGCGCGCGCTGTTGAGGAAGACGTAGACGACGAGCACCACCATCACGACGGAGAGGAGCAGCGTCTCCTCGACCCGGCGGAGCGATGCGCGGATGGTCACCGAGCGGTCGGAGGTGACTTTCAGGTCGATCTTCGGGTCGATGGATGACTTGAGCAGCGGCAACTCGGCCTTCACGGCGTCGACCACGTCGATGACGTTGGCTCCCGGCTGCCGCAGCACATCGACGGTCACCGCCGCCCGGCCGTTGTAGATGCCGTAGGTGCGGATGTTCGCCGTGGCGCCATCCTGCATGTCCGTGACCGTCGCCACGTCACGCAGCCGAACGTACCCGTTGTTGCGGGTCGCGATGACGAGGTCGCGGTAGGCGGGCGCATCGCGCGCGTTGTCGTTCGTGTAGAGCTGATAGCGCGTGGGCCCCACATCGACCGCACCCTTCGGCGAGTTGGCGTTCGCGTTGGAGATCGCCGCCACCACGTCCTGGAGCGCGATGCCGTAATGGGCGAGCGCGAGCGGATTGAGCTCCACGCGGACGGCGGGCAGGGCGCTGCCGTTCACGTTGACGCCGCCGACGCCCTTGATCTGCGCGAGGCGCTGCGAGACGACGGCGTCCGCCGCATCGTAGATCTGCCCCTGCGTGAGCACATCGGAGGTCATCGCAATCGTCATGATCGGGAACGTGGAGGTGTTGAGCTGGCGATACGTCGGGGTCTGCGTGAGCCCGGTCGGCAGGTCGTCTTGCGCCGCCTCGATTGCCGCTTCAACGTCGCGCGCGGCGCCGTTGATGTTCCGGTCGATGCCGAAGGTGAGCTGGATGTTGGTCGAGCCGACCGTGCTGGTCGAGGTGATGTCGTTCACGTCGGCGATCGCTCCGAGGTGTCGCTCGAGCGGCGTCGCGATGCTGCTCGCCATGACCTCGGGGCTCGCCCCGGGGAAGGAGTCGGTCACGAAGACGGCCGGCAGGTCGATCGGCGGGAGCGATGCGACCGGCAGCAGCGTGAACGCGGCGGAGCCGGCGGCGGCGATGCCGAGCGTGAGCAGGGTCGTCGCGACCGGCCGCGCGATGAACGGGGCGGAGATGTTCACGTGGGGTCGTCCGCGAGCATGCCGGCGGCGAGCTCGGCCTCCCGGCGCCGCGCGATGCGCTTGGCGACCCGGTCGAACGCGAGATAGATGACGGGCGTGGTGAAGAGCGTCAGGACCTGGCTCACCAGGAGCCCCCCGACGATGCTCACGCCGAGCGGCCGGCGCAGCTCCGAGCCGGTCCCGGTGCCGAACATGAGCGGCAGAGCGCCGAAGATGGCGACGACCGTCGTCATGAGGATGGGGCGGAATCGGAGCAGGCACGCCTGGTAGATGGCCTCGGTCGGCGCGAGGCCCTGCGTGCGCTCGGCGTCGATGGCGAAGTCGATCATCAGGATCGCGTTCTTCTTGACGATGCCGATGAGCAGGATGATGCCGATGAGGGCGATGATCGTGAGATCGTCCCCGGCCATCATCATGGCGAGCAGCGCCCCGATGCCGGCCGAGGGCAGCGTCGAGAGGATCGTCACCGGATGGATGAAGCTCTCGTAGAGCACCCCGAGCACGATGTACACCACGCCGACCGCGGCGAGGAGCAGCAGCAGCTCGTTCGTCAGGTTCTTGCGGAAGGCGAGCGCCGCCCCCTGGAACGTCGTGCGGATGCTCTCCGGGAGCCCGAGGCTCTGCTCGGTGCTCTCGATCGCGCCGACCGCGGCGCCGAGCGAGACGCCGGGGGCGAGGTTGAACGAGATCGTCGCGGCGGGGAACTGCGCGAGATGGTTGATGACGAGGGGCCGCTGCTCGATATCCACCTTGGTGATCGCCGAGAGCGGCACCTGTCCGCCGCCCGCCGACGGCACGTAAATCGAGGTGAGGGAGTCCACGGAGTGGAACGAGGCGGGGTTCACCTGCATGATCACGCGGTACTGGTTCGATTGCGTGAAGATGGTCGAGATGATGCGCTGGCCGAACGCGTCGTAGAGCGCGTTGTCCACCGTGCCGACGCTGATCCCGAGGCGCGCCGCGCTGTCCCGATCGATCGTGAGGTAGGCCGCAAGCCCACTGTCCTCCTGATTGCTCGCGACGTCAGAGAGCTGTGGCAGCTGACGCAGCGCGGCGACCAGCCGCGGGGTCCAGGCCGTGAGCGCATCGCTGTCGGCGCTCTCGAGAATGAACTGGTACTGGGCGCGGGTCACGGTATTGTCGAGGGTGAGGTCCTGGGCCGGCTGCAGGTAAAGCGTGATGCCCGGCACCTCCGCGGTCTCGGCCTTCAAGCGGCGGATCACGTCCTCGGCGGTCGCGGTGCGCTCGCTGCGCGGCTTCAAGTTGATGAGCAGCCGGCCGCTGTTGAGCGTCACGTTGTTGCCGTCCACGCCGATGTAGGAGGAGAGGCTCGCGACGTCCGGATCCCTCAATACGGCCTCCGCGAGCGCCTGCTGGCGATCCGCCATGGCGCTGTAGGAGATCGACTCCGAGGCCTCCGAGACGCCCTGGAGGAGGCCCGTGTCCTGATCGGGGAAGAAGCCCTTTGGAATGAGCACATAGAGCCACACCGTGAGGACGAGCGTCCCGAGCGCGACGTAGAGCGTGAGCGCCTGATGCCCGAGCACCCAGGTGAGGCGCTTGCCGTACCAGCGGACGACGGCCGCGAACCAGTCCCAGCGCGGCGGGCGGCCCTTGCCGTGCTGCGGCCGCCCCTTCAGCAGCTTCGCGCACAGCATCGGCACCAGCGTGAGCGAGACGACCGCGGAGATGAGGATCGTGACGGCGAGGGTGATCGCGAACTCGCGGAACAGCCGCCCGACCACATCCTGCATGAACAGCAGCGGAATCAGCACGGCGATGAGCGAGACGGTGAGCGAGATGATGGTGAAGCCGATTTGCCCCGCGCCCTTCAGCGCCGCCTCGAGCGGCGGCTCGCCGGCCTCGGTGTAGCGGGAGATGTTCTCGATCATCACGATGGCATCGTCCACCACGAACCCGGTCGCGATGGTGAGCGCCATGAGGGAGAGATTGTTGAGGCTGAACCCGGCGAGATACATCACCGCGAAGGTGCCGACGATCGACAGCGGCACCGACAGGCTCGGAATGATCGTCGCCGGCACGCTGCGCAGGAACAGGAAGATGACGAGCACCACCAGGGCGACCGCGAGCGTGAGCTCGAATTGCACGTCCTTGATCGAGGCGCGGATCGTCGTGGTCCGGTCGGTGAGCACCGCGACATCGACGCCCGCCGGCAGGGAAGCCTTGAGCGAGGGCAGGAGATCCTGGATCCGGTCCACCACGTCCACCACGTTGGCGCCCGGCTGGCGCTGGACGTTGAGGATCAGGGCGGGGGTCGTGTTCATCCAGCCGCCGAGCTCGGTATTCTCGGCGCTCGCAGCGAGGGTGGCCACGTCCCTGAGGCGCACGGGCGCGCCGTTGCGGTAGGCGATGATGATGTCGCCGTACTCGGCGGCGGACTCGAGCTGGTCGTTGGTGTCGATGGTATAGGTGCGCGCCGGTCCGTCGAGCGTGCCCGTCGGACCGTTCTGGTTCGCGACGCCGATCGTGGTGCGCAGGTCATCGAGATTCAGCCCATACGCGGCGAGCGCGAGCGGGTTGACGGTCACGCGCACCGCCGGGCGCTCCCCGCCGCTGATGCTGACCACCCCGACGCCCTTCAGCTGCGAGATCTTCTGCGCGACGCGCGTGTCGGCGAGATCCTCGACCTCGGTGAGCGGCATCACCTGCGAGGTGATGCCGAGGGTGAGCACGGGCGCGTCCGCCGGATTGATCTTGGCGTAGACCGGCGGGGCCGGCAGGTCCTGGGGCAGCAGGACCTGCGCCGCGCTGATCGCCGCCTGCACCTCCTGCTCCGCCACGTCGAGCGCGAGCGACAGATCGAACTGCAGGGTGATGACGGAGGCGCCGGCCGAGCTCGTCGAGACCATCTGATCGAGGCCCGGCATCTGGCCGAGCTGCTTCTCGAGGGGCGCCGTGACCGCGGAGGTCATCACCTCGGGGCTCGCGCCCGGATAGAAGGTCTGCACCTCGATCGTCGGATAGGACACCTCGGGGAGCGCGGACAGCGGCAGCTGCACGTAGGCGATCACGCCCACCGCCATGATCGCCACCATGAGCAGCGTGGTCGCGACGGGACGCAGGATGAACAGGCGCGAGGGATTCACGAGGTCGTCCGGCTCGGGGTCACGAGATGTGGCGGGGCAGCTGCACCTTGCCGCCGTCTCGCAACCGGTCGGCTCCCTCGGTCACGATCAGCTCGCCGACCTTCAGGCCCGACTGCACCGCGACGTTGTCGCCGTCGGTGACTCCGAGGTTGATCGGGCGCACGGAGACGGTGTGGTTCGCATTGACGACGTAGACGAACGTGGACAGCACTCCGTTCGGCGCGCCCCGGCGGACCGCGGCACCCGGTATGACGATCTGCTGATGGAGGACGTTCTCGACCAGCTGGACGTTGACGAACTGATCGGGAAAGAGCGTGTTCGCCCGGTTGTCGAACTCAGCGCGCAGCTTGACCGTTCCGGTCGTGGGGTCGATCTCGTTGTCGAGCGTCAGGAGCTTGCCGACGGCAAGCCGCTTGCTGTCACTGCGGTCGTACGCCTCGACCTCGAGGGTCGCCCCCGATGCGAGGCGCTGCTCGATGACCGGAACCTCGTCCTCCGCGACGGGAAAGATCACGGTGATCGGCTGCAGCTGCGTCACGACGACGATGCCGTTGGTGTCACCCGGCGTGACGTAGTTGCCGGCGTCGACCTGCCGCAGCCCCACCCGGCCGGTGATGGGAGAGACGATGTGGCAGTACGCGAGATTGACGGCCGCGGCGTCCACGGCCGCCTTGTCCGACTCGACGGTCCCCACGTACTGGGCGACGAGGTACTTCTGGGTGTCGAGCTGCTGTCCGGACACGGCGTCCTGCTTGATGAGGTCCGCATAGCGCGTGAGGTCGAGCTCATCGTCCGCGAGCTGCGCCTGGTCGCGGGCGAGGTTGCCCTTCGCCTGATCGAGCGCGGCCTGATAGGGCCGCGGATCGATCTGCGCGAGGAAGTCGCCCTTGCGGACGAGCTGGCCCTCGGTGAACGCGATCGCCTGCAGGTATCCGCTGATCTGCGTCTTCACGGTCACCGTCGCGAGCGGCGTGACCGTTCCGAGGCCCGGAATGCGAATCACGACGTCGCCGAGCGCGGCGCGCGCGACGGCGACGGAGACCACGTCGCTGCTCGCTTGCGGCCCGAAGAAGGGCGGCGGCCCGAAGCCCCGCCGCGCGAAGCCCGGAGGCCCGAAGGCGCGCCGCTGCTGCGGGTGGCGGATGTGCCTCACGACACCCAAGGCGAGCACGGCGACGCCCACCAGGATCAGGATGAGCACCACCTTGCGCCTGCGAGTGCGGGTGGGCGGCGGGGGCTCCTGGAGCGCTGCGGGGGTTGCGCGCTCCTTCTCGCTCAATGCGTCCACGGGGTTCACCTATAGCTCCAGTTTGTAGCCGACGCCGTACACGGACTCGACGAGCTCCCGGTCGGGGCTCGCGCGCTGCAGCTTGCGCCGCAGATTCTTCACGTGGCTGTCGACGGTGCGGTCGGTCACGACGCGGTGATCGGCGTAGAGATTGTCGAGCAGCTGCGTGCGGGAGAAGACGCGCCCCGGCGCCGCCGCGAGCGTTCTGAGCAGCCGAAACTCGACCGGCGTCAGGTCGAGTGGCTTGCCGTCGAACGTCGCCGCGTACTGGTGCTCGTCGATGGCGAGTCCGAGGGCGCTCGCCGTGACGGCGCCGCGGCTCACGCGCCGGAACACCGCCTTCACCCGCGCGACCACCTCGCGCGGGCTGAACGGCTTGCAGATGTAGTCGTCGGCTCCAAGCTCGAGCCCGAGCAGCCGGTCGATCTCCTCCACGCGCGCGGTCACCATCACGAGCGGGATGTTCGTGAAGGTCCGCAGCTCGCGGCACACATCGAGCCCGTCGCGGCCCGGCAGCATCAAGTCGAGGACGATCAGGTCGGGGGGATTCGCCTTCACCGCCGGCACGACCTCGCGACCGTCCGCGATCCAGCTCGCCTCGTAGCCGGAGGCGCGGAAGTAATCCCCGAGGAGCGCGGCGAGCTTCGGCTCGTCCTCGACGATCAGGATCCGGCTCGTGCCCTCGCGGTCCATGGCTCACCTCGCGACGGGCAGCGTGACGCAGACCCACAGGCCCCCGAGCGGGGAGCCCTGCGCCGTGATCGTGCCCCGATGAGCCTCGACGATGCTCTTGCAGATCGCGAGCCCGAGGCCGATGCCGCCGCTCTCGCGGTTGCGCGAGCCGTCGACCCGGTAGAAGCGGTCGAACAGCCGCGGCACGAGCTCCGCGGGCACTCCGGGCTCGGAGTCCTGCAGGTCGATCACGACGCGCTCGCGCTCGCCGCGGCAGGACACCCTGAAGCGCCCGCCCGCGTTCGTGTAACGGATGGAGTTCTCGACGAGATTCGAGAACAGCTGCTGGATGCGGGTCTCATCGCCGCTCACGATGAGCTCCTGCTGCGGAACGTCCGACTCGAGGGTGATGCGCCGCTCGTTGAGCCGGTCCCGGAAGCCCCGCAGCCGCATGCGCAGCAGCTCCGCCACATCGACGTCGGCCATCCGGTAGGTGAGGGCGCCGATATCGGCGAGGGAGAGCTCGTACAGATCGTTCACGAGCTTGCCGAGCGTCGCCACCTCGGCCTGCAGGGATTTGAGGATGTCCGGCGTCAGGGTGCGCACGCCGTCCTCGATCGCTTCGAGCTCTCCGCGCAGCACGGCGAGCGGCGTGCGCAGCTCGTGCGAGACGTCCGCCATGAACGCGCGGCGCATCTGCTCGTTCTTCTCGAGCGCGAGGGCGAGGCGATTGAAGTCGTCCGAGAGGCGCCCGATCTCATCGTGCGAGGAGACCGGCAGCCGCGTCGCGTAATCGCCCGCGGCGAGCCGGTGCGTCGCGGCGGTGATGTGCTTCACCGGGCCGAGCAGTCGATGAGTGAGCAGCACCGCGACGAGCGCGGCGAACAGCACCGCGCCCGCGCCGATGGCCCAGGTGGAGCGCAGCTGCTTGTCCTGCAGGTGGGCCCCGGCCCCGGGCGTCACCTGCTGGAAGGGCAGAACGGCGAGCCAGCCGACGGTCGCCCCGTTGACGACGATGGGCCGCAGCGGCGCATCGGCGCCGATCACATCCGGATTGCCGGTCACGAGGCGCCGCTCGGCGTCGAGCAGCGCGACGCGCAGGCTGACGCCGGTGAGGTCGGACTCCGAGATGCGCATCCGGGACGCGGAGGCCGCGTCCGCTCCGCGCAGCTCCGGGGATCCCCCGAGCAGCAAGCTGAACCAGGCGCGCGGATTGTGGCGGAGGAAATCCCAGCTGCCGTGCTGCGCGTAGGCGGTCGCGAGCGAGGGCGTGAGACTCTCGATGCGCTCGACGCCCTGCTCGTTCAGGTAGCCGAGAAAGCCGCGCACGAAGCTCACGCGTGCGGCGATGCTGGTCGCGAGCACGGCGAGCATGCTCGTCGCGAGCAGCGCGAGGAACAGCTTCGAGGTGATTCCGAGTCTCATCCGGTTGCCTTGCGGGCGCGCTCGGCCGGCGCGGGCCCGGCGAGGCGCAGAGTCGGCGTCGAGCGCCTGACGACATCAAATCCCCGGCGTCGTTTGCAATCAAGCCGCCGGGTCCGAATCCTCCCAATCTCCAACTTCTCTTCACATTCTGCACGCATTTTTTGCAGCTCGCGGCGCCACGCGACGAGTGGCACGAGAGGCCGCGAGCGTGTCACGGGACGCTTGATGGACGGCACGGAGCGCGGGACGGGCGGCACGGAGCGCCGAACGGACGGCATGGAGCGTGGGACCGGCGGGGCGATACGCGCGCCGGGTGCCGCGAATCGTGCGGCCGGCGGCCCTGTGCCGCTCAGCTCGCGCTTTCCGCGCTGTATCGCGCGAGCAGTCCGGTGCGCACGGCGTACCGGTACACGCGCACGAAGAAGCCGCCGCAGAGGACGATCTCGAGCACCGCGAGCGCGAGGCCTGCGAGCAAGGGCCCGGATGCGAACGTCCGACCCGCGAGGATGGCGCGCATGTCCTCGAACACGTAGGACGGCGGCAGCGCTCGGGCGATCGCCTGCATCCACGCGGGCAGCGTCGCGAGCGGATAGAACACGCCGGCGAACGGACAGAGCAGCGCCGGGAGCGGCCAGACCATCCACTCGGAGGCCGGCCCGAAGCGCAGCACCACCGCGCTCGCGAACACGCCGAGCGCGATGCCGAACAGGAACAGCGCGAGCAGGAAGGGCACGAGGGCGATGCCGAGGGAGAAGAACGAGAGCCCGAACACCGCGATCGCGAGCGCGAGCATCACGGCAAGGCCGGCGAGGCTTGCGAGGATGCTTGTTGCGACGAGGCCCGCGACGTACTCGGAGATCGCAAGCGGCGTCGCAAAGAGGTTGAGGAAGTTGCGCGACCACACGTCCTCGAGGAACGCGGTGGTGACGCCCTGCATGATGCGGGTGAAGAAATCCCACAGCAGCACCGCACCGAGCAGGCTCGCGACGAAGTGGATGCGCGAGCCGGTGACGGCGTCGAGATAGCGCGTGATGAAGCCCCAGAGCACGATGTCGATCGCGACCCAGGAGATGAGCGGCAGCACGCGCACGGGATTGGCGCGCATCACGTAGAACTGGCGCAGCATGACGCCCGCGATCGCCCGCAGCCTCATCGCGGATCCCGCGGATCGAGCGGCTCGCGCGCCAGGCGGATGAACAGCTCCTCGAGCGTCGGCGCACCGTGCTCGCGCGGCACGGTCTTCGGATCGCCCTCGAGCAGGATGCGGCCGCGCGAGAGGAACAGCACCCGGTCGCAGACCTCCTCCACCTCGTGCATGTTGTGCGAGGTCCACAGCACGCCGCAGCGCCCCGCGCGCGCGTACGCCTGCACGTGCGCGCGCGCGACCTGCGCGGCGGAGGGATCGAGCGAGGCGGTGGGCTCATCGAGCAGGAGCAGCTCGGGGCGGTTCACGAGCGCCTTGGCGAGGGCGACGCGCGTCTGCTCCCCGGAGGAGAGCACGCCGCACCTCCGATCGCGCAGGCTCTGCAGGTCGAACTCCGCGATGAGCGCGGCGACCCGCGCGGTGAGGCCGCGCACGCCGTAGAGCAGGCCGAACACCCGCAAGTTCTGCGCCACGGTGAGATTGCCGGGCAATGCCGCGTACACCGCCGCGAAGTTCGTGCGCTCGAGGGCCGCGGCACGTTGACGCGCGAGGTTGAAGCCCGCGACGTCGATGCGGCCCGAGGAGGGAGCGAGCACTCCGAGCAGCATATCGATGATGGTCGTCTTGCCGGCGCCGTTCGGGCCGAGCAGGCCGACGATCTCGCCACGCCGTACGGCGAATGAGACGCGGTCCACCGCGATGAGGCTCGCGTAGCGCTTGGAAAGCTCGCTCACCCGCAGAACGGCGGGCGCGAGCTCGCGTGCTTCTCGAACCTCAGCGCTCATGAGCTAATATCGCCATTATAGCGTGCCGGCGCCGCGGCTCGGCCCGGCATCGAGCCTTGCGGGCGGAGCATCGAATGGCGAACACGTACGATGTCGTGGCGATCGGCTCGGGCCACAACGGCCTCGTGGCGGCGGCCTACCTCGCCGTCGCCGGCAAGAGCGTGCTGGTCCTCGAGCGCAACGCCTGGTTCGGAGGGGGCGTCGTCACGCGCGAGCTGACCGTGCCCGGGTATCGCCACGATCAGCACTCGATGGCGCACATCTTCATCCAGGGCAATCCGCTCCTGAAGAGCGACGAGCTCGGGCTCAAGGCGAAGTACGGCCTGCGCTACGTCGTGCCGGACCTACCGATGATGTCGATCTTCGAGGACGGCGCGACGCTCGCGCTTTATCGCGACCGGGCGCGCACGCGCGCGGAGATCGCGAGGTTCTCCCGGCGCGACGCCGACGCCTACGATCGGCTCGCCTCCCAGGCCGCGCAGTGGCTGCCGATGATCGCCTCGAGTCTGTACGCGGCGCCCGCGCCGCTGGGCGCCGCCACGGCGCTCATGGACCAGAGTCCGGAGGGGCGCGCGCTGTGGCGCACGACTCAGATGAGCACCCACGACCTGCTCGCGACGCTCTTCGAGCACGACCGGGTGCGCATGCACTTCGCGCGCGTCGCGGGCGAGAACCTCGCCTCACCGGATGAGAAGGCGACCGCGCTCGGCGTCTACGTGTTCGTCGGCTTCCTCGAGGCTTATGGCTTCGGCGTCCCGGTCGGCGGGAGCGGCTCGCTGACTGCTGCCCTCATCGCCTGCATCCGCGACCACGGAGGCGAAGTGCTCGCCGGAGTGGACGTGGCGCAGGTCGCCGTGAGATCGGGGCGCGCGCGCGGCGTGCGTACGCGCGACGGACGCGAGTTCGCCGCCAAGGAGGCCGTGATCGGCGCCATCCATCCGCATCGCCTCGGGGAGATGGTCGAGGCGCTCGACCCGAAGGTCGCCGCCGCGGCCGCCGCGACCGAGATCTCGCCGAACGCCTGCATCACGATTCATGCGGCATTGAGGACGCCGCTCAGCACGCGGGCCGGCGATCCGCTGCGCGCCGTGATGACCGAGCTGCTGCCGAACGACTACGAGATCCTGCGGCGCTCCTTCGATGAGCTGCGCTACGGCAATCTCGCGCCGTACCCGCTCGTCGGACTCGGCTCGCTCTCGCAGTTCGATGCCTCGCGGGCGCCGCCCGGCGCCGCGATCCTCCACGCGTGGGACTACGTGCCCTACGCGCGCGTGGACGGGCGCACGTGGGACGAGGCGAAGGGCGAGTACGCCGAGCGGATGCTCGAGCACATGCGGCGCTTCCTGCCGAACCTCACGCGCGCAAACATCGTCGCCTACCACTGCGACAGCCCGGTCGACATGGAGCGCACCTCGCCGAGCTTCGTGCACGGGGACCTGCACGGCATCGCGACGTCCACCTATCAATCCGGCTCGCATCGGCCGACGCCCGAGCTCGGGCAGTACACGGTGCCCGGTGTCGAGCGGCTCTACTTGGTCGGCCCGTTCCAGCATCCCGGAGGAGGGGTGTTCGGCGCGGGCCGTGCGACCGCGGTCAAGATGTTCGCGGATCTCCGCATCGACTTCGAGCGGGCGGTGCGGCGCGGATGATGCGGCCGAGCCACTGCGAGATCGCCGCGATCTCCTCCGCGCAGACCTGGTGCTCCATGGGGTACTGCCGCCACTCCACCGTGTACCCGTGCGCGCGCAGCAGGTCGCGCGAGCGCTCGGCGCCTGCGATCGCGATGACCGGATCGTAGAGGCCGTGGCACATGAGGATCGGTGTGCGCCGGTTGGCGCCCGAGGCCTCCCCGAGCGCGGCTTGAAGCGGCAGATACGTCGAGAGCGCCAGCACTCCGGCGAGCGGCTCCGGGTGGCGCAGGGCCGTGTGCAAGGCGAGGGCGCCGCCCTGCGAGAACCCGGCGACGACGATCCGGCTTGCCTCGATGCCCGCCTCGCTCTCGCGCCGGATGTGCCGCTCGATGCGCCGCGCGGACTCGCGGATCCCCGCCTCATCCTGCGCCGCGGCCCCCGAGAGCCCGAGGATGTCGTACCAGGCGCGCATGCGCATGCCGCCGTTCAGGGTCACCGGCCGGACCGGCGCGTGCGGAAAAACGAAGCGCGGCGTTGAGCCGTCGGGCAGCTGCAGCTCGGCGACGACCGGCACGAAATCGTGGCCGTCCGCGCCGAGGCCGTGCAGCCAGATGACGCACGCGTCCGGCGCGATGCCCGCGCCCGGCTCGAGGACGACGCGGTCGTCGAATTCGCTCTGCAGGTAGGTCATGGCGCCGCCATCCGGGGCGAGCCGGCGGTCGCGGCGGCGAGCACGTGTCCGCCCTTCTGCGGCGCCGCCGCCGCGAGCTGCGGAGCATAGCGCGCAAAGATCTCCCGCGGCCCGAGGTCCTCGATCTCCCGGAACCCTCGCGCCCCGAGCCCGGCGTGCAGCGCCTGCGGATCGAAGAACGTGATCCAGGGCTCCCCGAGCGCGGCGGCGCGCGCGGCTCGCCGCCGGTGCATCGCGCGCGCGCGCTGCGTGCGCGAGGCGGGCGGGTCACCGTAATCGAACACGACGTGCGCGCCTCCCGAGATCGAGGCGATCGCCTCGAGAGTGGACCAGATCGCCGGCTCCCGCAGGTAGGGGATGACGCCGAGCCAGGTGAAGAACGTGCGCCGCGACGGATCGAGACCCGCCGCGGCCAGGGCTTGCATCAGGTCCTCGCGCTCAAAATCGACGGGCGCAAAGCGGAGCATCGGCGGCAGAGCGATGCCGGCGGCGGCGAGCCGGTCGCGCTTCCAGCGCTGGGTCGCCGGGTGATCGACCTCGAAGATGCGCACGCGCTCCCCGAGGCCGGCGCGATAGGCACTGGTGTCGAGGCCCGCGCCGAGCACGACGAGTTGCTCGACCCCGCGCGCGAGGCTTGAGGCGAGCGCTTCCTCGGCAAAGCGCGAGCGAGCCGCGATGAACAGGCGCACGCCGCGGCTTTCCGGGCGCTCCCGCGCGTCGCGCGCGAGCTCCTGCGGGTCCATGCCGAGCAGGGGGAGCGCGAGCGGATCGGAGAAGATCTGCCCTCCCTCGAGAACCTGGTGAGCGGCGCGGTGAGCCGCGGCGGAGAGCGCCGTCCGGCTGGGGCGAGTGCCGTCCATCGGATGAGGGTAGCACGGCGCCTGCGGATGTCGCGACGGCGGGCGGCTCCGGCTCGATAAAGCGCGGTAGACGCCGCGAAAAGGCGCCCGGCGCGGCCGGAGCGCGGCGCTCGCGACCTACACTCGCCGGTCACGAGGAGGTGACGGCGCCGTGGACGATTGGTTTCCTCGCACCGCGCTCGCACGCGCACGTCCGATTGTGCCTCTCGAGGAGCTCGGGGCGTACGAGGCGCTCTGGGCGCGCGCGGACACGACGTTCGGATCGCTCGCCCGACTCTTTCGCGCGCATCCAGGGGCGCTGCCCTCCGATCTCGTGCCGCAGCGCGAGGCCGACGAGCATCGCCGCCGGGCGCTCGAGCTCGCGGCGGCCGCCCGCGTGGGCGATCTCCGCGTGAGCGTGCACGGAATGCCGAGCTATCCCGAGCGGCTGCGAAGCGCCGCCCACCCGGTCGAGGTTCTCTACTACCAGGGCGATCTGTCGCTGCTCACCCGGCGCTGCATCGCCGTCGTCGGCACCCGGCAACCGAGCCGGCTCGGCGCGGAGCGCGCGGCGCTCCTCGCGCGCGAGGTCGCCGAGGCCGGGTTCGTGGTGCTCTCCGGACTTGCCGCCGGGGTCGACACGGCCGCGCACCGCGCCGCGCTCGATGCCGGCGGGGCGAGCGCGGCCGTGCTCGGAGCGCCGCTCACCGTCTGCTTTCCGCAGGCGAACTCGGGCCTGCAGCGCCGCCTGGCGCGCGAGGGGCTGCTCGCGAGCCAGGTGCCGATCGTGCGCTACTCGCGCCAGGCCGTCGCGGCGAACCGCCGGTTCTTCCGCGAGCGCAACGCGACGCTCGCGGCGCTCGCCGAGGCGGTCGTGGTCGTCGAGGCCGGGGAGCGCTCGGGAGCGCTGATCGCCGCGCGCCACGCGCTCGAGCAGGGGCGCAAGCTCTTCGTTCTCGATCAGTGCTTTCGCGACGCCGCGCTCGCCTGGCCGGCGAGGCTCGCCGCACGCGGCGCCGTGCGTGTCCGGGGTTTCGATGACATCGCGAAGCGGCTCGCTCCCTGAGAGACTGCGCTGGCTCGACGAGGCGAGCCGCTCGGACCACTGCTTCCTGCTGCCGAGCGATCACTGTCTGTACTTCGGCGAGTTCCGCCCGCAAGCGGGCGCAGCGCCGGGATCGACGAACGCGCTGATCTTCGATTTCAAACGTCCGCCGAGCCGGATCGCGGCGAGCGCCTGCGCCTGGGAGGTGCAGTCCTTCAAGGACCGCGCGATCGCATCGGTCGCTCGGGCGCTGCGGCGGCAGTTCGGGCGGGCGGCGGTCGAGACGCGCATCACGTTCGTGCCGATTCCCGCCTCGAAGGTTGCCGGCGAGGCCGACTACTGCGATCGACTCCTGCGCACGCTGTACCTCGCGTTCGCCGGGCTCGCTGCCGACATTCGCCCGCTCCTGCGTCAGAGGGCGAGCACGCCCGCCGATCATGCGAGCGGTGCAGGCCGGCTGCGCTTTGCGGAGCTGCTCGCGCTCACCGAGCTCGATCCGCGGCAGCTCGCAAGGCCGCCGCGCGCGCTCGTCGCGCTCTTCGACGACGTGCTCACCTCGGGCAAGCACCTGTGCGTCGCCAAGGCACGGATCCGCGAGGCGTACCCCGAGCAGGCGATCATCGCGGTGCTCGTGGCCCGCCGGGTGCGAGGCGCCGCTTAGGTGCGGATCGGCCGCTCCTGCTACGATGGCAAGGCCGCTCGGTTGAGGCAGGAGGTGATGCGCTTGTCGAGGGGCCCCATCGACTACTCGAGCGCCGGCGTCGACTATCAGCGGATCGACGCCGTGAAGGTTCGTGCGCAGCAGGCGGCCCGCTCCACCGTCCGGCACCTCGCCGGGCGCGGCATGCGGGAGCTCGAGCGCTCGCGCGGCGAGTCGGCTTATGTCGTCGATGTCGGGGGCACCCTCGTCGCATCCGTCACCGAGTGCCTCGGCACGAAGGCGCTCGTCGCGGATGCCGTGCGCGCGATCTCGGGCCGCACCCACTACGACACGATCGCACAGGACACGATCGCCATGGCCGTCAACGACCTGATCACCGTGGGCGCCACCCCGGTCTGCGTGCAGGCGTACTGGGCCGCCGGCAGCAGCGATTGGTTCGCGGACGCGCAGCGCATGGAGGACCTCGTGCGCGGCTGGCAGGCCGCCTGCGATCGCTGTCAAGTCGCCTGGGGCGGGGGCGAGACGCCGGCTCTGAGCGGGGTGGTGGAGCCGGGCCGCGTCGATCTCGCCGCGACGTGCATCGGCACCGTGCCGAGCGGCCGACTGGCTCTCGGTGAGCGCCTCGCGGCAGGCGATGCCATCGTGCTGCTCGCCGCGAGCGGCATTCATGCGAATGGCGTGAGCCTCGCCCGCAAGCTCGCCGAGCGTCTGCCCGGCGGCTACGCCGCACGCATCGGCGATGGGCGCCCGTTCGGCGAGGCGCTGCTCGATCCGACGGTGCTTTATGCGCCCGTCATGCAGGCCGTGTGGGCCGCCGGGATCACCCCGCACTACTGCGTCAACATCACCGGCCACGGCTGGCGCAAGCTCATGCGCCATCCGGGCAGCTTCACCTATCGCGTGGACTCGGTGCCGCCTCGCCCTCCGGTCCTCGAGTTCCTCGAGCGCGAGCTGCCGCTCGAGGCCTCGGAGGCGTACGGCAGCCTCAACATGGGGGCGGGCTTCGCGCTCTACGTGTCGCGCGCGGAGGCGGAGGCGACGGTGCGCGCGGCGCGTGACGCCGGCATCGCGGCGTGGGTCTGCGGCGCGGTCGAGCCCGGCCCACGGCGGGTCGTGATCGAGCCGCTCTCGATCGCCTACGAGTCGGACGACCTGAAGCTGCGGGCGTAGCGCCCATGTACTCGGCACTGCGGCCGCTGCTCTTCCGGCTCGACGCCGAGCGCGCGCATCGCTGGACGCTGAGGCTGCTCAACGCGGCGCATCAGCTCGGCATCCTGCAGCTCGCCGTGCCGCGCGCGGGAGCGAGCCCGGTCGAGCTGATGGGGCTCAGTTTCCCGAACCGCGTGGGGCTCGCCGCCGGCTACGACAAGAACGCCGTCTGCGTCGATGCGCTCGGCGCGCTCGGCTTTGGGTTCATCGAGGTCGGCACCGTCACGCCGAGGCCCCAGCCGGGCAATGCGCGGCCGCGGATCTTCCGGATCCGCGCTGCCGAGGCCGTCATCAACCGAATGGGGTTCCCGAACGAGGGGGTCGCCGCATTGTGCGCGCGCCTGCGGCTGCGTCGCTTTGCCGGCGTCTGCGGCGTCAATATCGGCAAGAACGCGCTGACCCCGCTCGAGCAGGCGGAGGCGGACTACGGCGCATGCCTGCGGGCCGTGTATCCCTACGCCGATTACGTGGCGGTGAACGTCTCCTCGCCGAACACGGCGGGCCTGAGGGAGCTCGGTGAGGAGGCGCGGCTCGCTCGGCTGCTCGAGAGCCTGCTCGAGACGCGCTCCCACCTCGTGACGGAGCACGGGCGGCTCGTCCCGCTGCTCGTGAAGCTCTCGCCCGACCTTGCGGACGAGCAGCTCGCGGCGACGGCGGCAGTCGTCGCGAAGCTGCGCATCGATGGGGTGATCGCGACCAACACGACGATTCGGCGCCCGCAGGGGGTCGAGCTGCCCGCCGCCGGCGAGGCGGGCGGATTGAGCGGGGCGCCGCTCCTGGAGCTCGCGACGGCGACGGTGCGCAAGCTGCGCGCCGCGCTCGGCGCGCGGGTGCCGATCATCGGTGTGGGGGGGATCGGCTCGGCGGCGGGCGCGCGCCAGATGTTCGCGGCGGGCGCCGATCTCGTGCAGCTCTACACCGGCCTCGTCTATCGCGGGCCGCGTCTCGTCCGCGAGATCTGTCAGCTCTGACGCGCCGCCGCGCCCGTCCGGCGCGTCCTTGAGCGAGGATTCCTCAGCGCATGAGGCGCTCGGCGCGGGCGACGAGAGTCGCCGGCGACACCCCGAGCGCGGCGGCGAGCTTCCAGAGCGTCGTCAGGGTCGGCTGGCGGATGCCGCGCTCCATCTGGCTCACGAACGTGCGATCGACGCCGGCGCCGAGTGCGAGCCCCTCCTGGGACAGGCGGCGCACCGCGCGCTGGTCCCGCAGCACGCGGCCGAAAGCCGCCGCGGTTTGACCCGACGTCCGCATCGTGCCGCGATCATCCGCACGGTTGAGGTGAGCGGTCCACGGGATATATCCTACGGAGGGGTCCCCAGCGCATCGGAGGCGTCATGCCCACCTCATCGGATCCGGACGATCTGTTCGATCGGCAGCTCCGCGACTGCACGGTGGATCTCAACGGCATCCTGCCCGCGCTCGCCGCCCGCTATTCTCCGGTCGCCGTGATCGCGGCCCTGGCGACGCACGTCGGCGGCGGGCTGAAGATCTGCGTGCAATCGGGAGTGTGCACCCCCGACCAGGCGCGCAACCTCCTGCACCTGCTCGAGCGGGTCGCCTTCGAGAACGACAGCGGGCCGCCGGGGGCTCCGCGCCGCAGCGCGTGACGCGCTAGGTGCCGCGGAGCACCGACCGCAGCGTCTCGAAGATCTGCTCGATGTGCGCCGGCTCGATGATGAGCGGCGGCGACAGGGCGATGATGTCGCCGGTCTGCCGCACGAGCAGGCCGCGCTCGAAGCACTTGAGAAACACCTCGTAGCCGCGGGCACCGACCCGCCCGGGCAGGGGCTCGAGCTCGAGCCCGAGGATCAGGCCGTACGTGCGAACGTCGATGACGTGCGGCAGTCCGCGCAGCGAATGCCCGGCGTCCTCCCAGGCCTTCGCGAGCTGCTTGGCGCGCGTGAGCAGGCCCTCGCGCGCGTAGAGATCGAGCGTCGCGATGCCCGCCGCGCACGCGACCGGATGAGCGGAGTAGGTGTAGCCGTGGAACAGCTCGATGCCGTCCGGCCCCTGCATGAAGGCATCGTGGATCGCCTTCTTGACGATCACCCCGCCCATCGGCACGCAGCCGTTGGTGAGCCCCTTCGCGCAGGTGATGAGGTCGGGGGTCACGCCGAACTCCTGGGCGGCGAAGGCCGAGCCCGTTCGCCCGAAGCCCGTGATGACCTCATCGAAGATGAGGAGGATGCCGTGACGGTCGCAGATCTCGCGCAGCCGCTGCAGATACCCGCGCGGCGGGAGCAGGACGCCGGTCGAGCCCGCGATCGGCTCGACGATGACCGCCGCGATGGTGGAGGCGTCGTGCAGGGCGACGATCCGCTCGAGCGCGTCGGCGAGGCCGGCACCGTGCTCCGGCAGGCCGCGCGAGAAGGCGTTCCTCGCGAGATCGTGCGTGTGAGGCAGATGATCGACGCCCGGAAGCAGCGCGCCCGACCACATCCTGCGGTTCGGTGCGATGCCGCCGACGGAGATGCCGCCGAATCCGACGCCGTTGTAGGCCCGCTCGCGCCCGATCAGGCGGGTGCGAGCGGCCTCGCCGCGCACGCGGTGGTAGCCGATCGCGATCTTGAGCGCCGTGTCGACGGCCTCGGAGCCGGAGTTCACAAAGAAGACGTGGTCGAGCCCGGGCGGGGCGATCTCCGCCACGCGGTTCGCGAGCTCGAATGCCGCCGGATGCGCCATTTGAAACGGCGGCGCGAAGTCGAGGGTCTCGAGCTGCCGGGCGACGGCCTCCCGGATCTCACGCCGGCCGTGGCCCGCGTTGACGCACCACAGGCCCGCCACCGCATCGAGGATCTGCCGGCCTTCCGGGGTCCAGTAGTGCATGCCGGAGGCCTTCGCGAGCAGGCGCGGCTTCGCCTTGAACTGGCGGTTGGCGGTGAACGGCATCCAGAAGGCTTCAAGGGCGGGTGCATTCGACATGGCGTGAGGCTCGAGTGGGGGACTGCGAATGATAAGGAAGCGCCCGGCTCTTGACTACTCGCGAGCACCGGGCGCCGCGCCGAGCGCCGGGCGGCGTGCCGAGATCGCCTACAATCGAGGAGTGCTCCCGGGCTCCGAGCTCTTGACGTTCCTCGCGAGCGCCCCACGCGGCCTCGCCGATCTGCTCGCCTCCGAGCTGCAAGCCCTCGGCGCCCTCGACGTGCGCGAGCGCTCTTCGGGAGCCGCCTTCCGCGGCACGCTCGAGGTGGCCTATGGCGCCTGTCTCGGCTCGCGCATCGCGAACCGCATCCTGCTCGAGCTCGCCCAATTCGACGCCGCCGACGCCGATCAGCTTTATCGCGAGATCCGGGCACTCGATTGGACGCGGCACATCGGCGCCGGGGCGACGATCGCCTGCGACTTCACCGGGCACCATCCGGCGATCCGACATACCCATTTCGGCGCGCTGAAGGTGAAGGATGCAGTTTGCGACGCCCTGAGGGAGCAGGCCGGATTCCGGCCCGACGTCGCGCGCGAGCGGCCGAGCGTGCGGCTCCACGCCCATGCGCACGGCACGCACGTCACGCTCTCGGTCGACCTGTCGGGCGAGAGCCTGCACCGCCGCGCCTACCGGACCGATGCGGGAGAGGCGCCGCTCAAGGAGAACGTCGCGGCCGGCATGCTGATCCGCTCGGGCTGGCGGGAGCTTGCGGCCCGCGGCGCCGCATTTCTCGATCCGCTCTGCGGATCGGGCACTCTCGTGATCGAGGCGGCGATGATCGCGGTCGAGGCGGCCCCGGGCCTGCATCGGGAGTACTTCGGGTTTCTCGGCTGGCGCGGACACGATGCGGCGCTCTGGAGCGAGTTGCGCGCGGCGGCGCAGGCGCGGATCGCCAGCGGCCCCGCCGGCGAGCCGGTGATCCGGGGCCAGGACCACGATGCCCGCGCGATCCGCATGGCGCAGCGCAACGCCGAGCGGGCCGGCATCGCCTCGTTCGTTGGCTTCGAGGTGCGCCCGCTCAGCGAGGCGCGGCCGCCGCCCGCGGCGGGCTCGGGGAGCTCGGGGCGCTCGGCGGGCGGGGCGGATGGGGCGGGCCCTCTCGGCCTGCTCGCCACCAATCCTCCGTACGGCGTGCGCCTCGCCGATCGCGAGTCGGCGCGGCGCGTGCACCGGGAGCTCGGTGCCGTGCTGCGCGAGCGGTTCCAGGGCTGGGACGCGGCCGTGCTCACCGGAGCGCCCGAGCTCGGCAAGGAGCTCGGGATCCGGGCTCACCGCACTCACGCGCTCTGGAACGGCGCGATCGAGTGCCGGCTGCTGCGGATGAAGGTGATCGAGCAGAGCCTGCGCGAGCCCGGGCGGTTCTCGAGAGGCGGCGCGAGCCTCGCCGGGACACCCGGCGCGCGGATGTTCGCGAGCCGGCTCGGCAAGAATTTGCGGCGCCTCGGCGGGTGGGCCGAGCGGGCCGGCGTCTCCTGCTACCGCCTGTACGACGCGGATATGCCCGAGTACGCCTTTGCGATCGATCTGTACCGCACCGTCGGGACTGCGCGGGCGAGCGGACCCGGGCGCGTCGAGCCCGATCCGCAGCCGCTGTGGCTTTACGTGCAGGAGTACGCAGCGCCGCCCGAGATCGAGCCCGAAGCGGTCCGCAGGCGCCGCGGCGAGGTGCTCGCGACGCTGCCCGAGGTCACGCGCGTCCCGACGGAGCACGTGCGCGTACGGACGCGCCGCAGGACTCGGCGAGGCGAGCAATACGAGAAGGTGGACTCGACGGCGCGCACACACCTCGTCGCGGAGGCCGGGCTGCAATTCGAGGTGAACTTCGACGACTACCTCGATACCGGCCTCTACCTCGATCACCGGCTCACCCGCGCGAGGCTCCGGGACGCCGCGCGGGGCAAGCGCTTCTTGAACCTGTTCGCCTATACCGGGGCGGCGACGGTGTACGCCGCGGCGGGTGGGGCCGCGGCGACGACCTCCGTCGATCTCTCGGCGACCTATCTTGAGTGGATGCAGCGCAACCTCGTGCGGAACGGCCTCGCCGGTCCCCGGCACTCCTCAGCGCGGCAGGACTGCCGCGATTGGCTGCGGGACGCGGGCCGCGGCGCGGAGCGGTACGATCTCATCTTCCTCGACCCGCCGACCTTCTCGAACTCGAAGCGCATGCGAGGCGTGCTCGACATCGCGCGCGACCATCCCGCGCTCATCGACGCCTGCGCCCGCGTCCTCGCTCAGGATGGGCTCATCCTCTTCGCGACGCACGCGCAGCGCTTCCGGCTCGATGAGGCGCTGCCGGCGCGCTACGACGTGCGCGACATCTCGGCGCACACCGTGCCGCCCGACTTTGCGCGCCATGCGCGCGTTCACCGCTGCTTCGAGGTGCGCCTGCCCGCGGGCACGGGGACCTCCTCGGGCCGCCAGGGCTTGCCGAGCTTCTCCTCGATGTAGGCCCGGATCAGCCGGCGCACGACCTGCGAGGGGGTCGCATCCTCCTCGGCGCACAGCCGCTCGAACACCGCCTTCTTGCGCGGATCGATCAGGATCGTGAGCCGGGAGGTGCGGATCTCGAGCGCCACGAGAGCGTGACTCGCTTCACATTTAAGACGTATCCTATGATAATACGATGCGCATTGAAGTGGAACACCGCCGAAGGGCGCCCGCTCCGCGGGTCCGCCCCGATTGCCCGCACCCGTGATCGCAAGTCCGCCATCGCCCCTCGGAGCCTGCGTGGCCCTGCTCGCGGGGTGGATCGCGCTCGGCGCCGCCGGGCTTGCGCGCCCGGCGAGCGTGCGCTTCGCCGGACGCACGCTCTTCCCGGTCGGCGCGCTGCTCGGGGCGGGGCTCGCCGCCGTCGCGGCATGGAGCCTTGCGAGCGGCGCCACGGACCGCATGGTCCTGCCGATCGGATTGCCGGACCTGCCCATTCACCTGCGGCTCGATGCCCTCTCGAGCAGCTTCCTGCTCCTGCTCGGCATCGCCTCGGCGGGCGTCTCGCTCTTCGCGGCCGGCTACTTCCGTGAAGGGGAGGGCACGGCGCCCGGCCTGCTCTGCCTGCAGTACCACCTGTTTCTCGCGAGCATGGGGCTCGTGCTGCTCGCCGATGACGCCTACGGCTTCATGGTCGCCTGGGAGTCGATGGCCGTCTCCTCGTACTTCCTGGTCACGACCCAACACCGCATCGCCGAGATCCGCCGCGCCGGTTTGCTCTACCTCCTGATGGCCCACGTCGGGGCGATCGCGATCCTCCTCGCCTTCGGCGTGCTGCAGGGCGGCAGCTGGCAGTTCACCTTCGATGCGATGCGGGCGGCGCATCTGACGCCCGCCTGGGCCGCAGCCGCCTTTCTGCTCGCGCTCGTCGGCTTCGGCGCCAAGGCGGGGCTCGTCCCGCTGCACGTGTGGCTGCCGGAGGCGCACCCGGCCGCCCCATCGCCCGTCTCCGCGCTGATGAGCGGGGTCATGCTGAAGACCGCCGTGTACGGCATCCTGCGCGTGACGTTCGACCTGCTCGGCCATCCGGCATGGTGGTGGGGGCTCGTGCCGCTCGCGGGCGGCTTGCTCACGGCGCTCTACGGCGCGGTCTTCGCGGCCGTCCAGACCGACATGAAGCGCCTGCTCGCTTACTCCTCGATCGAGAACCTCGGCCTCGTGTTCACCGGGTTCGGGCTCGCCGCGGTGTTCCTCGGCGCCGGCATGCCGGCGCTCGCGGCGCTCGCGCTCGTCGCGACGCTCTATCACTGCCTCAACCACTCGGTGATGAAGAGCCTGCTGTTCCTCGGCACCGGCGCCGTGCTGCACGCGACGGGGCAGCGCAACCTCGGGCGCTTAGGCGGGCTCATCCACCGCATGCCCTGGGTCGCCTGGCTCTCGCTCATCGGCGCGCTCGCCATCGCGGGCCTGCCGCCGCTCAACGGCTTCGTCTCCGAGTGGCTGCTGCTGCAGTCGTTCCTGTTCGCCGACCAGATCCCCCACTCGTTCATCAATCTGCTGATTCCGATGGGCGCGGCGTGGGTGGCGCTCTGCGCGGCGCTCGCGGGCTACGTCATGGTGAAATTCTTCGGCGTCATCTTCCTCGGCCGGCCGCGCGAGAGCGCTCTCGCCGACGCGCGGGATTGCGGCCTGCTCGAGCGCATGGGGCTCGCGTGGCTCGCGGCGGGCTGCGTGCTGCTCGGACTCGCGCCGGTGCCGGTCGTCTCCGCGCTTGCGGCCGTGACCCGGCAGCTCACCGGCGCCTCCATTGCGCGGCAGGGCGGCTCCTGGTGGCTGCTCGCCCCCGTTCCCCTGAGGCAGGTCTCCTACGGGCCGCTCGTGTTCCTCATGGCGAGCGCGATCGTCGTCGCGCTCACCCTGCTCGCCGTGCGGCTGCTCTACCACCGGCGCGTGCGGCGGGGTCCGGCGTGGGATTGCGGCTTCGGCGCGACGAGCGCGCGGATGCAGGACACCGCGGAGGGCTTCGGCCAGCCGATCCGCAACATCTTCCAGGGCTTCTTCAGCATCGAGCGCGAGCTCCCCAGCCCGTTCGACCGCCTGCCGCGCTACCGCATCCTGATCCGCGACCGGATCTGGGGCGTGCTGTACGAGCCCGTCAGCGGTCTGGTGCAGCGCTGCGCCGATGCCGTCGCCGTGCTGCAGCAGGGCCGCATCGCCGCCTATCTCCTGTACAGCTTCCTGACCCTCGTCGCGCTGCTCGCCGTGGTGCTGGTGCTATGAGCCTGGTAGCCATCGTCACGCAGCTGGCCGCGATCCTGGTGGCGCTCGCCGCGGCGCCGCTGTTCATGGGCTGGATCAACCGCTGCCGTGCCTGGCTGCAGAACCGACGCTCGCCCTCCCTCTGGC
>JASHTK010000094.1 GCA_030040575.1 Gammaproteobacteria bacterium | reverse complement strand
CCGACGGCCTTGACGTCGAGATCATCGAGCAGCGCCCGGCCGTCGCAGCGCAGGGCGGCCGCCCGCCGCGAGCCGCGCTGCTCCCGGGTGTCAACCACGTCGGGCTGGTCGTGCTCGACTCGCGCAAAGAGCGAGCGTTCTACGGAGGCCTCCTCGGCGGGCGCCTGCAGAGCACCCGCTCGCCCTGGATGAGCGGGGACTTCTACGACGCAGCCGTCGGGGGCCACGGCAACGTCCTGCGGTTCTTCAACGAGTCGTTCCCGTTCGCCGCGGAGGGCCGAGGGCTCGCCGCCCCGACCTTCCGCATGAACTTCGAGATGGTGGAGTACCGCAACCGCAGAAAGCCGGTCGTGCCCTCGAGCATCACCGATATCGGCGTCGGCTACGTCGGAGTGGAGGTGCGGGGATTGGATGCATTCCTCGCGCGCGCGAGGGAGGCGGGCGCGAGGGTGGTGTCGGACGGCATCGTGACGATGCGCGGCGGCACGCGCGAGGTGATGATCCGCGACCCGGATGTCGGCGGCTTCATCGAGCTGTACGAGGAGCCGAAAAAATGACCGGCGGCCGCGCGAGCTTCTCGATGTTGTCCGAGGCGCGCTCGGTCTGCCGACGCAGCCAGCGCCGCACGAGCCAGGGACCGACGAGCGGGGGGACCCGAAAGGCCGGCTCGAGCTCGGCGGTCACATCGAGCTCCGTGCGGCCGGCGGCGTCGCGGAAGACCCAGTGCGCGTGTCCCGAGCGCAGATCACCGTCGCTCGGCAGAACGGTGTCGTCCACCTCCCCACCGTCGGCGCTGCGGACGAACGTCATCGTCTGCGTCTCGCGAATGGACCGGCAATACCAGAGCACGCAGGCGCGGAACACCGTGTAGAGCCGCACGCCGCCGCGCGCATCGCGGCCGAGGACTCTCGCCTCGACCACATCGTCGTTGATCGAGCGGAGATTCGCGAGGTTCGCGAACACGGCATAGGCGTCGCCGGCGTGGACGTCGAGGTCCGCACGCATCGCGATGAGGTAGCGCCCGGCGCGGTCTTGGACCGTCAATGCGTCGATCGAGGCGGCACCGGCGCCCGAGGCGGCAGCCGCCAGCACCCCCGCGAGCAATCCGAGAATCAGCCGGTGTCTCGCCACGCGCTCAGTTGCGGCCCAAGCAGTCCCGATCTCAGCCGATGGTAAGAAGCGAGACGCGCACCTGTCCAGCAGAGCGCGCGGCTCGGGCCGGCTGGTGGCGCCATCCGGCGGACGGCCCTCAGCGCACCGGCATTTAGGCTATATTCGGGCCCGCACGATAGAGGGGGAATGCACTTGAAGACCGGAAGCTCACGGCTCGATGCCGGTGCTCGCGCGTCGACCGGCACAGCGCGGCGCACGGCCTCGATACCCGGCCGCGCGCTGCTCTGCGCGGCGTCGCTCGCGCTCTCGATGCACACCGGCGGCGCGCGCGCCGCGCAGCCGCAGTCTTGCGATCGTGCCTGCCTGCAGGGGCTCGCGGAGCGATACCTCGCGGCGATGGTGGCCCACGATCCTTCGCGGGCGCCGCTCGCACGTCACGCGCGCTTCACGGAGAACGGCGTGGAGCTGCCGCTGCCCGATGGACTGTGGCGCACCGCGGACAGCGTGCAGAGCTACCGCCTGTTCGTCACGGATCCGCAGGCCGGGTCGGTCGGGTTCTTCGTCAAGGCTCGCGAGAACGGCGCACCCGTCCTCCTCGCCACGCGACTGCAGATCGTGCACCGGCGGATCACCGAGATCGAGAGCATCGCCTCCCGGCTTGCCGCCACCATCGGCGGAGGCCCGAGCGCGCAGCCGCGGGTGGACCAGCTCGGGGATCATCCGCGGCCGCAGTTCCTCGCGGTGCTGCCGCCGAGCGAGCGGCGCACGCGCGGGCAGCTGATCGCGCTCGTGGACAGCTACTACACGGGCATCGAGAACAACACCGGCGAGCGGCCACCCCCGTTCGCGGACGACTGCCTGAGGCTCGAGAACGGGACGCAGACCACGGGGCGGCCCCTGCGTGCAGGGGCCGAGCCCGGTCCGCTCAATTACAGCTGCACTCAAGCCTTCGGCCTCGGGTACTACCACGAGGACACGCGGATCCGCAGTCGGCGCGTGCTGGCCGTGGACGTCGCGCGCGGTCTCGTCTACGCCGCAGTCGGCATGGACCACGACGCGACGGTTCGATCCTATCGGCTGAAGAATGGCCGCACGGTGACGGTGCGGAACACCGCGCCGTGGACCTGGGCGGCGCACGAGATCTTCCAGATCAACGGCGCGGGCGAGATCAGTCAAATTGAGGCCGTGCTGCTCAGCGTCCCCTACGGCATGCGCCCCGGCTGGAGCACGGGAGTGCACCTGCCGAGCCCGCAGGCGATCCGCGACGGATTCAAGGAGTACTGAGGTCGTGAGCTCATCCGGGCGCCTCTCCTTGCTCCGATCCGTGCTGAGCGGCTGGCTCCTCGGCGTCTCCGCTCTTTGCGCCGCGGCCGCCATCCCGCCGGCCGTTGCGCAAGACTCCCTCCCCGGCTCCGAGTGGCTCTCGCTCAACAACCACCTCGACGGTGAGCGATACTCGCCGCTGAAGCAGATCACGCCCGCGAACGCAGCGAAGCTCGGCGAGCTCTGCCGGCTGCAGATCGACGGCCCGACGACCTACGAGGCCGGACTCCTCGTCGTGAACGGCGTGATCTACACCGACACCGGCCGCGAGACCGTCGCGATCGATGCGAAGACCTGCGCTCTGCGCTGGAAGTTCACGTACGTCCCGGACGATGCGCGCTCCTCGCCCTCGAACCGCGGGCTCGCGGTGATGAACGGGCGGGTGTTCCGCGGGACCGGCGATGCGCGGCTCATCGCGCTCGATGCGGCGACCGGCAAGCTCCTCTGGAAGGATGTCATCGGATTGCCGGAATTCGGCGAGTCGGCCGCCGCCGCGCCGCTCGCCTGGAACGGCGTCGTGTACATCGGGATCGCCGGGAGCGAGGCCGGCGTCCGCGGCCGTGTGATGGCGTTCGACGCCGAGACCGGCCGGGAGCTCTGGCGGTTCAACACGATTCCCATGGGCCATGAGATCGGCGCCGACACCTGGACGCGCACGGGGACGGCGAAGACCGGAGGCGGAGGCGTCTGGGGCGCCCTGTCGATCGATGTCGAGAGCGGGGAGCTCTTCGTGCCGGTCGGCAACCCCTGGCCGGACATCGACAAGGGCTACCGGCCCGGCAGCAATCTCTTCACCGACTCGATGGTGATCCTCGATGCGCGCACCGGGGCGCTCAAGTGGTGGTATCAGGTCACCGCCAACGATTGGGGAGACCTCGATCTGGTCGCGGCGCCGGTCCTGTACCGGGACGGGACCCGCGACGTTCTCGCCTTTGCAGGCAAGGACGGCTACATCACCGCCATCGACCGCGACACGCATCGGGTGATCTTTCACACGCCGGTGACCACCATCGGAGAGCGCTACGCGGCGGCCACCCCGCAGGGTGTGCTCAGCTGTCCGGGCTACGCGGGCGGGGTCGAGTGGAACGGGCCGACGCTCGACCGGTTGAGCGGCGCGCTCATCACCGGCTCGGTCGATGCATGCTTCGATGTGAGGCTCGGCACGACCCGGTACGCGGCCGGTGCCGTGAATTTCGGCGGCTCGATCAATCCGCAGGGGCCGATCACCGGCTGGGTCACGGCCGTGGACAGCGAGACCGGAGCCGTCCGGTGGCGCTACCACGCGGAGAAGCCCGTGATCGCCGGCGTGACGCCGACCGCGGGCGGAGTGACCTTCACCGGCGACCTCGCCGGCAATCTCCTCGTGTTCGACAGCAGGACGGGCGCGCTGCTGCGCCAGGTGCAGACCGGCGGCGCCCTCGCGGGCGGCGTCGTCACCTACGCGGTGGGCGGCAAGCAGTACATCGCCGTCGCGTCGGGCAACATCTCACGGACGGCGTTCGGCGCCCTCGGCCTGCCGAGCGTCGTGATCCTCGCTTTGAACGGCCGACGGTCGCAGATCCCCGCGGCGCAGCGCGCATCCTTCAGCGAGCGCGCAGGCGCGCCCGACATCGAGCGGGGCCGGACGCTTTACTTCCAGGTCTGCGTGACCTGTCACGGACCGAACGGCAACCAGGTGAGCGACCATCCGCTGAGCCGCCTCGCCGGTCACGGGGATCAGGCCTCGACCGTGCGCGCCATCGAGAACCCGAAGCTGCCGATGCCGAAGCTGTACCCGCAGCTGCTCACCCGCCAGAACGTGGCGGATGTGGCGGCATATCTGCTCCATGACCTCGGGGAGTAGCGAGCAGATCCTGGTACTCGGGGTGCCTGCGCAGGTAGGCGGCGGTGAACGGGCACGCGGGGATGACCCGCTCGCCCCGCTCGCGCGCGAGATCGAGCGCGCCCTTCACGAGCGCGGAGCCGACGCCGCGACCCTGCAGCGCCTGCGGCACCTCGGCGTGCACCAGCGTCACGACGCCGGCATCGCGCCGGTAATCGATGAACGCCGGGCCACCCGGCACCTCGAGCTCGTAGCGCCGGCGCGCCAGGTTGTCTCTCACGGTGCTCGCCATGGCGTGCTCCCCCGTCACTTGACGACCGGCCGCCTCATGGACGGCGCATGATGGTCACGTCCTGCCCGCTCGTCACGTAGCGGGCGTACCGGGCCGCGAGAAAGGCGGGCGCCTCCGCCGCGGCGATCTCGCGAAAGCCCGCCTCGCCGTAGAAGGAAACGAGCCAGCGGTACGGCAAGCAGTAGCAGATCTCCGCGCCGATCTGCCGGGCGGCGAGGGCGAGCAATCGGCGGCCGACGCCCCGTCGCCGGCAATCCTCGCGCACGCGCATGCCCCGCAGCACGAGCGCCGGCTCCGTGCGGGAGAGCCGGACCGCGGCGACGACCTCCCGGCCGCGCTCGGCGATGAAGTGCCGATCCCGCGCGTCGATCGGGTGCACATAGCCCTCCCCGCGCAGGAACGAGACGACCCGCCCGCGCTCAGCCGAGGAGGCTACCCGGATCTGCGTCTCGCGCATGCGCTCTTCGTGCGCCGCGACACACCGGCCCGAATCACCCCTCCAGGCATTCGATCTCCAAAGTCATCCCGAGCTCGCTCAGCCAGTGGCTCACCTCCGGAGGAATTCGCAAGGCGCGCAGCGCGCCCGGCGCGACCGTCGCGCGCAGCGCGAGCGAGCCTCCCTCGGCGCGCAGGCGGGAGAGGAACTCGCGGTGCGTCAGGGCGAGGCGTCCGCAAGCGAGCGTGAGCATGGTCGTGAGGCTGCGCACCTCCGGCAGCGCGCTCGCGGCGAGCCGCCACGCGCGCAGCGGGTGGTCCCACCGCACCGGTCCCGGGAAGCGCGTCGAGGTGGGGAGCCAGCGCTCCGGATCGATCGTCGCGACCCAGTAGCTCTCGCTGTGGACGGACAGCGGTGCCGCCGGGCGGCGCGACCGGCGCCGCTCGCCCGCCGCGAAGCACTCGTCCGCCTCGAGCTGCAACTCGCGCGAGATGTCCGCAGGACTCGCGCTCGGATGACGGATGTGCAGGGACAGGCGAAAGGCGGGGACCGGGTAGGTCGAGGGCTTTGCAGCGGGCATGGCGGGAGACCCGGATGTGGCGGACGGCTCGCGGAGTGGCCCGAGCATACGCGAACCCCACCGTGCCCGCTAACCCGCACCGGGGGGGCGACCGGCCGCCCCGCCTGCGGCGGCTGTGCCGGCCGCGGCCTTCGCTCGGCGAGCGCCTACGCCTGCAGCCCGAGCTGCTCGGCGAGGCGGGCGAGTTGCAGACTGTCGCGCGCCCCGAGCTTCTCGCGCACGGCCGACTGATGGTTCGCGACCGTCTTCTCCGACAGTCCGAGCTTCTCGGCGATGCGCCCGAGGCTCTCGCCCCTCACGAGGAGCCGCAGCACCTCGAACTCCCGCGCGGTGAGCGCCTCGAGGCCGGCCGCCCGCGAGGACCGCCGCGCCATGTTGCGCGCCACATCGGGGCTCAAGTACGGCTCGCTGCGCGAGACGGCGTAGACGGCCTGCACGAGCGCCTCCGGCGCGCTCGATTTGCTCACGTAGCCGAGCGCGCCGGCCTCGAGCGCGCGCGCGCAAAAGACGGCATCGTCGTGCATGCTGAACATCAGCACACGCAGCTGCGGCCGGTGCGCGAGCATCCGGCGCATCGCCTCGATGCCGCTCACCCCGGGCAGGCTGATGTCCATGACGACAACGTCGGGCGCGAGCGCGACGACCCGCGCGCAGGCCTGCGCCGCATCTGCCGCTTCGCCCACCACCTCGATGCCGCGCTCGCGCTCCAAGAGCCGCCGGTAGCCCTCACGCACCACGGCATGATCATCGACCACGAAGACCCGGATCGGGGCCGCGCCCGGCGACGTGCTCACGGCAGGCGCACCGGAATGCGCGCCGTGAGCCGGAAGCCGCGGCCCGGCGCGCTCGCCACCTCGAGATCCCCCTCGAGCGCCGCCACGCGCTCGCGCATGCCCATCAATCCGAGCCCGCGCGTCGGCGCGCCGGGCTCGGCGCCGACGCCGTCATCCTCCACGCTGACGCGGATGAGATCCTCCGCCGATCGGCCGGCGTGATCGCACGGAGCATCCCCGGGCGCTGAGCGGTCGAGCCGCACGGTCACGCGCTGCGCGCTCGCGTGCTTCGCCACGTTGGTCAGCGCCTCCTGAACGAGCCGAAAGGCCGTGAGCGCGGCCGCCTCGGGCAGCTCGCTCAGCTCTCCGCTCACGGAGAGGCACAGCTCGACGCGCGGGAGCCGGGGCCGCCACGCATCGATGCAGTCCTCGACGGCCGCCGCAAGACCGAGCTCCTCGAGCCCGACCGGGCGCAGCTGGCGGATGAGCCCCGCCACCGCATCGTGGATGTGGTTGCAGTTCTCGACGATCGCGGCCGATCGCTCGCGCACGCCGGCCTCATCGACGGGCCGCGCATCTCGAATGCCGACGGCGTCGAGCTTGATCACGTTGAGATACTGGCCGAGCTCATCGTGCAGCTCCTGCGCGAGGCTCTTGCGCTCGGCTTCCTGCAGGCGCACGTACTGCTGCGAGAGCCGCCGGTTATCGGCGAGAGCCGCCGCGAGCCGCGCCTCCGCGGCGCGGCGGCGCGCGAGGTCCCGGCCGGCTTGCCGGTAGCGGCGCGCCGCAAACCACGCGAGCCCGAGCGAGAGCGCCCAGAGCACCCCGGGCAGCTCATCGAGCTGGATGCGCTCCCAGCGCGCGGTCCAGCGCTGCAGCCGCTCGTTGAGGTCAAAGCGAACCGAGAGCACGGCCGTCGCGACGACCACCGCGAGCACGACGAGCGCGTCGCGCCAGGAGGCCGAGAGCTCTCGGGGCTTCGGAACGCCCGCGGCCACCGACCTGCCGGAGGTCGCGCCGATCGCCTCAGGCAGGCCTGCCGTGCGAATCGAGTCGCTCGTGGAACCGGGGGTCATAGGCCGGGGGCCTAGCCTAACCCCTTCGCGGTGATCCGGCTACGCTCGCGGCACGCGGCCTCGCCCGCGCCCCGGCGCCGCGAGTGTGCCGATGCGAGTGCGCCGATGCGATCGCCTACGCGATGACCTGCAGATGGTTCTCGACGGCCGTCACGCCCCGCACGCTGCGGGCATCCTGCAGCGCCTTCGCCGCCGTGAACGGCGTTTGCGCCTCGCCGCTCAGCACGACGACGCCATCGCCCCTCGTCTCGACGCGGATCTGCTCGCTCGCGTTGGGAATGTCCTGCGTGAGATGCCGTCTCACCGCTTGCGCGATCGCCGCGTCCCGGGCGGCGAGGCTCTCGGAGCCCGAGGCTGCGCTCGCGAATGCGCTCGCGCCCGCGAGCACCGACCAGCCCGCGACCGCCGCCATGAATGCCGTCTTGATCATCATCTTTGCGCTCTCCGTGTCAGGTTGACCTATCGCACTGACCCTGCGGGCGGCTGCGGGTTCCCGCGGACACCGGAAAATCCTTCAGATCTAAATGACATGAAATAATGTGTGTATAACTTTAATATATATATAACATTTACAACGTTTATTCCCGCCGATCCGCCGGCGCGGTGCGCGGCCTCGCCGTCAAGACGCGCGCGCGCCCAGCACTGCGCGCGAGCCGCGGGGATTCGCGCCGCACACAGGAGCTTTTCCCGCGCCTCGCATGAGCCTCGAGCGCAAGTTGATCGGGCCCGCGTTATGCTCCATCCGAGCATTCTCGTTCGGCTTGCGCCGCAGTGCTGTCAGGATTTCTCATGATTCGAAACGCCAGGCTTCTCGCCGCACCCTGTGCCGCCGCGCTCGTGGCGAGCGTCATGCTGATCCCGCCCGCCGATGCGGCGGGCATCGCGCGCTCAGCGCCCGCGGCCGCACACGTTGTGCGAGCGACGCTCGGCAACGGGCTGCGCGTGATCATCGTTCACAACGGGCTCGCGCCCGTCGCCGCGACGACGGTGAACTACCTCGTCGGCTCCGACGAGGCGCCGAGCGGCTTTCCCGGCACCGCTCACGCGCAGGAGCACATGATGTTCCGCGGCAGCCCCGGCCTCACGGCCGATCAGCTGGCGGACATCGGAAGCCTCATGGGAGGCAACTTCAACGCGGACACCCGCGAGAGCCTCACGCAGTACCTCTACACGGTCCCCGCCGAGGACCTCGATGTGGCCTTGCGCATCGAGGCGATTCGCATGCGCGGCGTCGATGACTCGGCGAGCGAGTGGGCGAGCGAGCGCGGCGCGATCGAGCAGGAGGTGGCGCAAGACCTCTCGGACCCGGGCTACGTGCTCTACGCGAAGCTGCGCGCGATCGCGTTCGCCGGAACCCCGTACGCTCACGATGCCCTCGGGACCCGGCCGTCGTTCGATCTGACGACGGCGCAGATGCTGAAGCGCTTCCACGACGCCTGGTACGCCCCGAACAACGCGATTCTCATCATCGTCGGGGACGTGAACCCCGAGGCGACCTTGAGCGAGGTGCGGCGGCTCTTCGGCGCGATCCCCCGCAAGCCCCTGCCGGCGCGCCCCGCAATCGATCTGCAGCCCCTCCACGCCACCTCCTTCAGCGTCACGACCGATCAGCCGACCGGCACCCAGATGATCGCCGTGCGCGTGCCCGGACTCGACAGCCCCGATTTCCCCGCGCTCGAGGCGCTCGCCGATGTGCTGAGCAGCCGCCGCTTCGCGCTCTACGGCCTCGTGCCGCAGGGCAAGGCGCTCGAT
>JASHTK010000093.1 GCA_030040575.1 Gammaproteobacteria bacterium | reverse complement strand
GAAGGCGACGGCGCTCATCGCCGAGGATGAGGCGCCCCAGCGCCAGGCGCTGCGCCGGCTGCTCGCATCGCTCTGGCCGCAGCTCGAGATCCTCGCGGAGTGCGGCGACGGCCTCGCGGCGCTTGCAGCGCTCGATGCGCACCGCCCGCAGATCGCCTTCCTCGACATCCGCATGCCCGGCGCGAGCGGATTCGACGTGGCCGAGCGCGCCTGCCACTCGGCGCACATCGTCTTCACGACGGCCTACGAGGAGCACGCCGTCCGCGCCTTTGAGACGGGCGCGCTCGACTACGTCTTGAAGCCCGTCACCGCCGAGCGGCTCGGCAAGACCCTGTTGCGGGTGCGCGAACGCCTGCAGGGGGGCGTGCCGGACATCGCCGCCGCGATCGAGAGTCTCCGCCGCAGCGTGATCGTTGCGCCGCGCGGCGCCTACATTCCCTGGATCACCGCGACCGCCGGCAACGTGACGAAGATGCTCCCCGTCGAGGACATCCTCTTTTTCAAGTCGGATGAGAAGTGCACGCGCGTCGTCACGCGCACCGAGGAGGCCGTCATCCGTACCTCGCTCAAGGAGCTGCTCGATGCGCTCGATCCGGCCGCGTTCTGGCAAATCCACCGCAGCGTGATCGTGCAGGTGCGGGCGATCAAGCACGTCCGCCGCACGGAGGGCGGGATGCAGCTCGCCGTCGAGGGCTCCTCCGAGGTGCTGCCCGTCAGCCAGGCGTTCCAGCACCGCTTCCGGGGGATGTAGGCGAGGAGCCCGTGCCGCAAGCGCGGGCAAGAGACCGCACCCTGGACCCGACGCGCTCGAGGCCGACGGGCGTCGATCAGCCGACCGGCTCTGCGCGCCGGCTGTCTCGGTGCCGGGTTCCGAAGACGTAGTCCCAGTAGGGCGCGCTGACGCCGAAGCCCCGCTCGGAATCGCGGAAATGATGGCGCAGGTGGATCTGCTGCAGCGCGCGCGCGCGCGGGCTCTTCGGTTTCGCATGGTGCACGTAATAGTGCGTCATGTCGTAGCCGAGATAGCCGACGATGAAGCCGCAGAGCAATGGATAGCCGAGCGGCAGCCCGACCAGGCAGCGCACCACCACGAGCGCGATGAGGATGATCGGTCCGCTCAGCAACGGCGGCATGACGAGGCGCAGCGGGTCGCACGGATGTCGGTGGTGCGCCCCGTGCACCAGGAAGTGCAGGCGCGCGCCCAGCCGGCCGGGAAATTCGGTGTGGAAGGCAAACCGGTGGCCGAGGTACTCAGTCAAGGTCCAGATGACGTAGCCAGCGAGCGCGGTGAACAGCGCAACGGCCGGGGCCAGCCGGTCCAGGCTCAGCCAGACGAGGACCGCGACGATCGGCACATAGAGCGCGAGCGGCGCCCACCAGTGTACGCGGGAGAGCTTCTCCAGCAGGGGGTTGTCGAACACGCGCGGCGATGCCGAGAGCTCCGCGGCCCAGCCCGCGACATCCGGCGGCTTCGACTTTGCGGCGGCTTCGCTCGATGACATAGCTGGCGAGTCTAGCGCAGACGCTCGCGGCGCTGCAGCGCCGTCGGCCTCGAGACGCCGCGGGGGTGGCCGGCCTCACCCGGTCGGATCCGGCGCGCCTCGGGCCTGGCGAGTGGGGGAGCCTGTATGTCAAAAATAGTTGACATTTGAAGTCATCTATAACATACTCCTTGTCCGCTAACTTTTACATTGAGGATTCTCGACCATGTTTGATCTCCCCCGCCCCGCCCTGGCCGGCGGGCTCCTGTGGATCCTCGCGTGCCTCACCGGGTTCGTTCTCATCGCACGGAAAGGCTCGCGCCCCCGCGCGCCCGGAGCGCCTGGCTATCCCGATCAGTTTCCCGGTCGCTATCCCGGGCTGCTCCTCGTCGGCATCGGCAACCTGGCTCTGGCGCCCGTGGTGTCGGCGGTGCAGTACATCGCGACCCAGCATCAGCTGTTCGGGGCCGGTGCCTGGGTTCTCTCCGGCGGCCTCCTCGTGATCGCCTACCACCTCCTCCTGACATTCCGGCCCTCCGCGGGGTCGTCCCGAAGCGCGTCGGGGTTCCGCGAGAAGAGCGCGGTGCTGCAGATGGTCGCGATTCTCGTGGTTTACGGCTTCTACGCGGTGCGCCTCTGGGACTTCTGGAGCGGCCCGCAAGCTCCCGTCACGGTGACGGCCATCGGGGCGCTGATCGCGATCACGATCTGGATGATCCTCATCGGCATCGCCTCTCACATCGCCCTCGTCTTGTACATGCGGCCCGAAATGCCCGACGAGCGCGACCGACTGATCGACCTCAGAGGATCGCGCAACGCCTACTTCGTCCTCGCGACCGGTGTCTGGTGTGTCCTGATCCTCGCGATCGCGCACGTGCCTCACGGTGCGCTCTTCTACGCGATCATGGGCGCGTTCGCCGTCGCGGAGCTCGCTCGGCTCGGCTCCCAGGTGCTCTATTACCGGCTCGGCACGTGAAGCTGCGCGCGCCGCACGTGTCGCCCGTGCCCCAAACTCGAGTTCGCAACAACCTCCGCGCGTTGCGCTTCCATCACGGCGAGATGACGCAGCAGGAGCTTGCCGATCGCGTGGGACTCACCCGCCAGACGATCATCGCCGTCGAGCAGGGTCGCTATTCACCCTCGCTCGAGGCGGCGTTCAAGATCGCGCGGGCGCTCGGCGTGCCGCTCGAGGAGGTGTTCCAGTACGACGCGGAGCCCGCCCGCGACGATGCTCCGACGGGCTCGAGTGGATAATGTCATCGTATCCTCCTCATCGGGCGGGTTCGGAGAAGGCCATGCACGCACGCGACAAGTCGAGGCCGCAGAATGGGCAGCGCGCGGCTGGGAGTCGTCACGGCGCGCGGCGCCGCGGCGAGCCGCCGCGGGCTCCCGAGCCGACCGGCGGCGCAACCCTCGTGCCGATCGAGTACGCCGACGCCTCGGCAGAGGTACGCTCGGTCTACGACGACATCATGGCCACCCGCAAGACCGACTGGGTGAACAACTTCTGGAAGGTTCTCGCGCACCACCCGCCCACCCTGGGCCGCATGTGGTCCAACGTGAAGCAGGTGATGGGCCCGGGGGCGCTCGATCCGCTCACCAAGGAGCTCATCTACCTCGCGGTGAGCATCAGCAACGGCTGCCGTTACTGCATCGCCTCGCACGGCGCCGCCGCGAGACAGAAGGGAATGACCGCGGAACAGCATGCCGAGCTCGCGGCCATCGTCGGCCTCGCGAACGAGTCGAACCGGCTCGTGTTCGCGCTCGACCCCGTGGTGGACGAACGGTTCCGCTGAGGCGCGGCGCGGCGCAGGCAGCCCCGCCCCCGGATCCTCAGAACCTCCCGCTCTGGTAGTCCTCGAACGCCTGCAGCAGCTCCTCGCGCGTGTTCATCACGAACGGACCATGCCTCGCGACCGGCTCGCGCAGCGGCCGGCCCGCGACGAGGATCACGCGGCTCGGCGCGGAGGATGCTGCGGCCGGTCCCGTGCGGCCGGCCGACCCGCGCACGCCGTCCCCTTCGAGCTCGACGCGTTCCCCTCGACGCAGCACCGCCAGGTCGTGCGTGCGCAGGGCGGTGGACTCCTCCTCGCCCGCGATGACCCGCACCGCGCCCTCGAACACGTAGAGGAACGCCGAGTGATCGGCTGGAAGCGCCTGTGAGAAGCGGGCGCCCGCCGCGAGCTCGATGTCCAGATAAAGCGGATCGGTCGCCGGCTGCACGATGGGGCCGGCGACGTCACCGACTCGACCCGCGATCACCTTGACTCGGACGCCGGCGCTCGGCGTCGCGACCGGCATCCTCTCCGGCCCGAACTCCTGATATCGCGGCGCCGTCATCTTGTCGCGGCCGGGCAGATTGATCCACAGCTGGAAGCCGCGCATGCGGCCTTCCTGCTGCTCGGGCATCTCGGAGTGCACGATCCCTCGCCCCGCCGTCATCCACTGCACGCTCCCAGGCACGAGGACGCCCTCGTGCCCGTGGTTGTCGCGGTGGCGCATGCGGCCATCGAGCATGTAGGTCACCGTCTCGAAGCCCCGATGCGGATGCTCGGGAAAGCCGGCGATGTAGTCGCCCGGGTTATCGGTGCCGAACTCATCGAGCAGCAGGAACGGATCGAGCTCGGAGAGCTGCGGCTGGCCGATCACGCGCGTGAGCTTCACACCGGCCCCATCGGAGGTCGGCATGCCGCGCACGATACGCGCGACGCCGCGCGCGGCGGCGCTGGAACCTCGTTCCCTCTGCCCGGTTGCTGCCTTGACGCTCATCTCACCCTCCTCCGCACGGCGGACTGCCGTACACGGCCACGAAGTGCTGCGTGGCGGACTTGAAACCCTGACACCCTCGGCTTGCCTCTGCGCCGGCGCGGTCGCGAGCTTACGCGGCAAGCGCGCGCGGCGCGGGAATGGCGGCGAGCGCCGCCTGAAGCCCGCGCTCGCGGCTCTCCGCAGAGATCGCGAGACCCTCCGCGCGCACGAACGTGACATCCGTGATGCCGACAAAGGCGAGCACGTGCCGCAGGTAGCTCTCGACATGCTCACCCGTCGCGTCCGGCGAATACACTCCGCCGCGCGAGAGGGCGATGATCGCGCGCTTGCCGCCGGCAAGTCCCACCGAGCCCGATGCGGTGTACCGGAACGTCTTGCCGGCGACCAAGATCCGGTCGATCCACGCCTTCAGCTGCGTCGGCACCGTGAAGTTGTACATCGGGGCG
>JASHTK010000002.1 GCA_030040575.1 Gammaproteobacteria bacterium | reverse complement strand
CCCCTCGGCGCAGGGCTTCTTCCCCGACGACCGCAGGGCTTATCCGCTCTACGAGGTCATCGCGCAGGCGGGCTTGCCCGCTCTCTTCCACACCGGGCAGACCGGGGTCGGCGCCGGGATGCCGGGCGGCATGGGGATCAAGCTCAAGTACTCCAATCCGCTCCACCTCGATGAGGTGGCCGCGGACTTTCCGACGCTGACCATCGTCATGGCGCATCCCTCGTTCCCCTGGCAGGACGAGGCCCTCGCGATCGCCACGCACAAGCCGAACACGTACATCGATCTTTCCGGCTGGTCGCCGAAGTACTTCTCCCCGAACCTCATCCAGTACTCGAACACGCTGCTCAAGGACCGCGTGCTCTTCGGCACGGACTACCCCGCGCTCACGGTCGAGCGCTGGCTCGGGGATTTCGAGAAGATCGCGATCAAGCCCGAGGTGCGGCCGCTCATTCTCAAGGAGAACGCGATCCGGCTGCTGAAGCTGCGCGGCTGAGGCGTGCCGGACGGGAAACAGACTTTCCCCGTCCCGCACCGCCGTTGAAACGCACCCGCGCGCTCGCTCATAATGAGAGATTCACTCCGGTCGAACGACCAACCCCCATCCCCTAACGTCAAGAAGAGAGTGTTGATATGAGTCAGCAGAGCCTGGAGAGCTTGTTAAAGTCGGCCGGCAATCCCGTCAAGATGCTGCGCAATTCGCAGCTCGGGGCCTACGTCTACCCGGTGGTCCCGAGCGAGTTCAGCAACTGGCGCGACGAGCAGCGCGCCTGGCGCGAGGCGGCGGTGCTCTTCGACCAGTCCCATCACATGGCGGAGTTCACCGTCAAGGGGCCCGACGCGCTCAAGTTCTGCTCGCATCTCACCATCAACAGCTTCAACAACTTCGCGCCGAACAGGGCGAAGCAGATGGTGCCGTGCACCTATGACGGCTACGTGATCGGGGACGGCATCCTCTTCTACCTCGACAAGGACGAGCTCGTCTTCGTCGGCCGCGCGCCGACCGTCAACTGGATGCAATTCCACGCGGAGACGGGCGGCTACAAGATCGAGGTGATCCGCGACGACCGCTCGCCCTCGCACCCGCGCGGCAAGGCGGTCATCCGCCGGCACTATCGCTTCCAGGTCCAGGGCCCGAACGCGTGGCGGGTGCTCGAGAAGTTGAACGGCGGACCGATCCCGGAGGTGAAGTTCTTCACCATGGACTCGATCCAGATCAAGGGCCGCAAGGTCCGTTGCCTGCGCCACGGCATGTCGGGCGCGCCGGGCCTCGAGATCTGGGGACCCTACGCGCAGTACGACGAGATCCGCGACGCGATCGTCGAGGCCGGTCAGGAATTCGGGCTCGTGCAGGTCGGCTCGCGCGCCTACGCGAGCAACACGCTCGAGTCCGGCTGGATTCCCTCGCCGCTGCCTGCGATCTACACGGGCGAGAAGCAGCGCAAGTACCGCGAGTGGCTGCCGGCGGGCGGCTACGAGGGCGGCGGCTCGATCGGCGGCAGCTTCGTCTCCGACCGCATCGAGGACTACTATGTGACGCCGTACGAGCTCGGCTACGGGCCGTTCGTGAAGTTCGACCACGACTTCATCGGCCGCGAGGCGCTCGAGAAGATCGCCGACCAGCCGCATCGCAAGAAGGTCACCTTTGCCTGGAACGGGGACGACCTCGCGAAGATCTATGCCTCGCTCTTCGTGCCGGGCGCCGAGCCCTACAAGTTCTTCGACCTGCCGATCGCGAACTACGCCTCCGCCTCGTACGATGCGGTGAAGATGGGCAACAAGGTCGTCGGCTTCTCCATGTTCGGCGGCTACAGCTACAACGAGCGCACCGGGCTCTCGCTCGGCGTCGTCGACCCGAACATCAACGTGGGCGACGTGCTGACGCTCGTGTGGGGCGAGGAGGGCGGCGGCACCCAGAAGCCGACGGTCGAGCGGCATCGCCAGCTCGACGTTCGCGTCAAGGTCTCCCCCGTGCCGTACGCGCGGGAAGCACGCGAGGGGTATCACGAGGGCTGGCGCACGCGCATCGCGTGAGCGGCGCGCACACCGCGTGAGCCGCGCTCGCCGCCGGCTCAAATCTCCGCAGGTCTCGGGGTGAGCAGGATGTCGGTGCCGCTCGCGACCGCCGCCGCATGCGTGCGCGCCCGCGGCAGCAGGTGTGCTCCGTAGAAGCGCGCGCAGTCGAGGAGTCCACGGGCCAACGCATCGTCTGCGTGGCGCGCCCGCGCATCGTCCGCCGCGAGCGCCCACTGCCAGCCCGTCGCCACCACGGCGAGCCACTGGAGAAAGGGATAGGCCACAGAGCCTGCGAGGTGCGGCTGCGAGCCGCTCGCCTCGATGAGGCGCCGTGCGGCGGCTCTCAGGTCCGCGCATTCGGCGAGCAGCCCCGCCGCGAGCAGGGCGAGACCCCGATCCGCGCCTGCGGTCGCCGCCGCCTCGCGCGGCCGCGAGGCCGAGTGGCGGTGCTCGAGGCTTCGCGCGGCGCGCTCCATCTCGGCGAGCCACTCCTCGAGCGTCGCGCCGGCGTCGCGGATCACCTTGCGCGCGAGCAGATCGTGCGCCTGGATGTAGTTGGTGCCCTCGAAGATCGGGCCGATGCGCGCGTCGCGGTACACCTGCGAGATCTCGCCGTCCACGTAACCGGTGCCGCCGTGGATCTGCACGCCGAGCGAGGCGACTTCCACGGCGACATCGGAGCACCAGGCCTTGACGAGAGGCGTGAGCAGGGCGAGCCGCCGCGCGGCGCGCGCGCGCGCGGGCTCGCCCGTCCCCGAATAGGCGACATCGAGCGTCGCGGCCGCGTAGTAAGCGAGGCTGCGCGCCCCGTGCGTCAGCGCCTTCATCGTGAGCAGCATGCGGCGCACGTCCGGGTGCTCGATGATCGGACGCTGCGCTCCCTGCGGGTCGCCGCCCGCGCGCCCCTGGCGGCGCTCGTGCGCGTAGCCGCGCGCGAGCTGCCACGCCCGCTCGGCGACTCCGGTCGAATGCAGTCCGACGCCGAGCCGCATGTGATTCATCATCGCGAACAGGCAGCCGAGGCCCTCGTGCAGCGGTCCGACGAGCCAGCCGCGCGCGCCGCCGTGCTCCCCGAGCGCCATCACGCAGGTCGGGCTCGCCCGGATGCCCATCTTGTGCTCCAAGGAGACGGCGTGGATGTCGTTGCGGGTGCCCCAGGAGCTTCCCGGCAGCCCATCGGGCGCCCGCGGCGTCCCCGGGGCAAGCGGCAGCACCTTTGGCACGAGGAACAGCGAGATGCCCTTCAGCCCGGCAGGCGCGCCCGGCGTGCGGGCGAGGACCAGATGCACGACGTTGTCGGCGAGGTCGTGATCGCCCCACGAGATGAAGATCTTCCGGCCGCCGAGGCGCCAGCTCTCGCCGTCCGGCTCCGCCATCGTGCGGACCGTGGACAGATCCGATCCGGCGTGCGGCTCGGTGAGGCACATCGAGGCGGTCCACTCGCCGCGCACGAGCGGCGGCAGATAGCGCTCCTGCAGGGCGGGCGAGGCGTGAAGGCGCAGCGCCTCCACCGCGCCCGTCGCCGCCTCCGGGCACATGGCGAAGGAGAGGTTCGCTCCGCCCCAGCTCTCGGTTGCCGCCGCGCCGAGCAGCATCGGGAGCCCCTGGCCCCCGAACCGCGGGGGCGCGCAGATCGTGGGCCAGCCGTCCGCGCAGAACCGCCGGTAGGCCTCGCGAAAGCCACTCGGCGTCACGACGCCGTGGGCGGTGAGCCGCGAGGGCGCAGCGTCGCCCACCGTGTTGAGCGGCGAGAGCACATCCCGCGCCATGCGGGCGACGCCTGCGAGCACCGCGTCGGCCGTCTCCCCGAAGGCCTCCTCGTGACCGGCGATGGAGTCGGTCCCGGCGGCCCGCGCCGCCTGGTCGATCGCCGCGCGGATCAGCGCGAGCGGCGCTTCATAGGGCGTCGGCATTACTGGTCCCGGGCGACCTCGATGAATAGATCCCTGAGCCAGGCGTGCCCCGGATCGGGCTCGTTGCGCTTGTGCCAGAGGAGGACCTCGTGGCTCTCGAGCAAGTCGAACGGCAGCGCGAGCGTCTTCAGCGGCACGACCGGCGCGACGAGCCTTGCGACCCGCTCGGGCAGCGTCGCAACGAGGGGAGTCCCGGGGAGCATGAACGGCAGCTCGAGCAGGCTCTGGCCCGTGGCCCGCACATCGATGTCCATGTTGAGGAGCCGGCGCACGAGCTCCTCGACCGGCGCCGTGTGGCCGTTCGGGCGGGCGAAGACATGCGGCAGGCTCTGATACTGCTCGAGGGTGAGCTCCTCCCCGAGCGTCGGGTGATCCCGGCACACCGCCCCGACCCAGTGCACGGGACGCAGCTCGACCGCCCGCAGGGTATCCGGATAGGACCGGATGCCGAAGAACCTCAAAATGTCGAGGCACAGGCACAGGTCGGCATCCCCGTACTCGAGCCGCGTGAGGCTCGTGTGGGACACCTGCTCGAGGTGGCACTGGATCCCCGGGGCCTCGCGCGCGACGCGGCGCAGCACGGCCGGCACGATGCGCGGCACCGCCTCGTCGGTCACGATGACGGTGAAGGTGCGCTTCACCGTTTTCGGGTCGAAGCTCGGCTGGGCGCCGAGCGTCGCCTGGATCCTGAGCAGCGCCTCGCGAACCGGCTCGACCAGCGACAGACCGCGCGGGGTGAGCTCCATGTCGCGCCCGACCCGGACGAGGAGGGAGTCGTCGAAGTAGTCCCTGAGCTTCTGCAGCGCGGCGCTCATCGCCGGCTGCGACACGAACACGCGCTCGGCCGCCCGTGTCACGTTCTTCTCGTGCAGCAGCGCATCGAGCGCGATCAGCAGGTTGAGGTCGAACCGGTTGAGCTGCATGGCCCTGGTGATGACGCCTGGCGAGGGGCCGACGTCACGGCACCCCGCGGCTCCCTGGAGGGGCATATTGGACGCGAATAGCTTGAATCCGCAAAAGTGATTGCCGTGCCCGCGACAGTGGCGCTAACGTCACTTCTCGACCATGGAAGCCCTGACTGCCAGCCAGCGCGAGACGGTGCGCCGCATCCTCACCCGGATGCGAGACCGCCCCGGGCCCCTGCTCGAGATTTTGCACGGGATCCAGGACCACCTGGGGTTCGTGCCGGGCGCGGCCGTGCCGCTCATCGCCGCGGAGCTCAACCTCTCGCGCGCCGAGGTGCACGGCGTCGTCACGTTCTATCATCATTTCCGCCACACTCCGCCCGGCCGGCACATCGTGCAGATCTGCCGCGCGGAATCCTGCCAGTCGATGGGGGCCGAGGGCCTGGCCGAGCACGCGATGCGCCGGCTCGGGGTGGAATTTCAAGAGACGACCGCCGACGGGGCGTTCTCCCTGCATCCAGTGTACTGCCTCGGCAACTGCGCGTGCTCGCCGGCCGTCATGATAGACGGGGAGCTCTACGGGCGCGTCACGCCGGCCCGGCTCGATGAGCTGCTCGCGCAGCGGGAGCCCTCCAAGTGACGACGGTCTACGTGCCCCGCGACGCCGGCGCCTTGTCGCTCGGCGCCGAGGCCGTGGCGCGCGCCATCGCCCGCGGCGCGGACTCGCGGAGCCAGGCGCTGCGGATGGTGCGCAACGGGTCGCGCGGCCTGTACTTCCTCGAGCCGCTCGTGGAGGTGGATTCGCCGGGCGGCCGCGAGGCCTACGGACCGGTGAGCGCCGCCGATGTGCCGGGGCTCCTCGACGCCGGGCTCCTCGAGGACCGGCCGGCCGGGACGGGGGGTCCGGCCGCGAAGCATCCCTTGGCCCTCGGGCGGACGGAGGACCTGCCCTACCTCAAGAGCCAGCAGCGCCTGACGTTCGCCCGCGTGGGCATCACCGACCCGACGAGCGTCGAGGACTACGTCGCGCACGGCGGGTACCGGGGTCTCGAGCGGGCGCTCTCCCTCGACCCGGCGGCGATCGTCCAGGCGGTGACCGATTCGGGCCTGCGCGGGCGCGGCGGGGCGGCGTTCCCGACCGGCATCAAGTGGAAGACCGTCCACGACCAGGCCGCCGACCGCAAATATGTCACCTGCAACGCCGACGAGGGGGACTCCGGCACCTTCTCCGACCGCATGCTGATGGAGGGCGACCCGCTCGTGCTCATCGAGGGCATGACGATCGCCGCCGTCGCGGTGGGCGCGACGCAGGGCTACATCTACCTGCGCGCCGAGTACCCTCATGCGCACCGGACGCTCATCGAGGCGATCACCGCGGCATACGGCGCCGGCTACCTCGGCAGCAGCGTGCGCGGCAGCGGCAAGCGCTTCGACCTCGAGGTGAGGCTCGGTGCCGGCGCCTACATCTGCGGGGAGGAGACCTCGATGCTCGAGAGCCTCGAGGGACGCCGCGGCGAGGTGCGGGTCCGGCCGCCGCTGCCGGCCGTGAAGGGGCTCTTTGGCCGGCCGACCATCGTCAACAACGTCGTCTCGCTCTCGACCGTCCCCGTCATCCTCGAGCGGGGCGCCGAGTTCTATCGCGACTTCGGCATGGGCAAGTCGCGCGGGACCCTGCCGATCCAGCTCGGGGGCAACCTGCGCCGCGGCGGGCTCGTCGAGCGCGCCTTCGGTCTCACGCTCACCGAGCTGCTCTACGACTACGGCGGCGGCTCGGCATCGGGACGCCCGCTGCGCGCGGTGCAGGTCGGAGGCCCGCTCGGGGCCTACATTCCCGCCTCCCAGTTCGATACGCCGGTGGACTACGAGGCGCTCTCCGGCATCGGGGCGCTGCTCGGGCACGGCGGCATCGTCGCCTTCGACGATACGGTGGACATGGCGCGCATGGCGCGCTACGCCATGGAATTCTGCGCGATCGAGTCCTGCGGGAAGTGCACCCCCTGCCGCATCGGCTCGACGCGGGGCGTCGAGATTGTCGACCGGATCCTGAAAGGCATCGAGCCCGGTGCCAATATCGCGCTCCTGGAGGAGCTGTGCGAGACGATGGTGCAGGGCTCGCTCTGCGGCCTCGGGGGCATGGCCCCCTTTCCGGTGCAGAGCGCGCTCAAGCACTTCCCCGAGGATTTCCGGCGCGCTCGGCAATGAGCGACAATATCCCGATGAGCCCCTTAAGGCCGTAATTATGTACGCAATCGACTACGCCGACCGGGGCACCCCGGCAAGCGACTCGCCCGAGGCGGTGACCGTCGAGATCGACGGCGAGGCCATCACGGTCCCCGCGGGTACCTCGATCATGCGCGCCGCCGCGCTGCTCAAGCGCCCCGTCCCGAAGCTCTGCGCGACCGACACGCTGAAGGCGTTCGGCTCCTGCCGCCTGTGCCTGGTCGAGATCGAGGGCCGCAAGGGCTACCCTGCCTCCTGTACCACGACCGTCGCCCCCGGCATGAAGATCCGGACCGAGAGCGAGCAGCTCGCGAAGCTGCGCCGCAACGTGGTCGAGCTCTACGTCTCCGACCACCCGCTCGACTGCGACACCTGCCCGGCGAGCGGCCACTGCGAGCTCGAGAGCGTCGCGGCCCGCGTGGGCGTCACCGACACCCGCTACGGCCTCGACGGCGTGCGCCACGCGCACCTCGCGAAGGACGCGAGCAATCCGTACTTCACCTTCGATCCGACCCTGTGCATCGTCTGCTCGCGCTGCGTGCGGGCCTGCGACGAGCAGCAAGGCACGCTCGCGCTCACCGTCGCCGGGCGGGGATTCGGCTCGAAGATCGCGGCGAGCGAGAGCCAGCCGTTCCTCGACTCCGAGTGCGTCTCGTGCGGTGCCTGCGTCGAGGCCTGCCCGACCGGCGCGCTCACCGAGAAGTCGCTCATCGCCTCCGGCCGGGCCGAGCAGGCGGATGAGACCACCTGTGCGTACTGCGGCGTCGGCTGCTCGTTCCGGGCGGAATCGAAGCCGGCGGCGGACGGCCACGGCACGCAGATCGTGCGCATGGCGCCGAGCCGCACCGGCAAGGCGAACCAGGGCCACGCCTGCGTCAAGGGGCGGTTCGCATACGGGTACGCGACGCATCCGGACCGGAAGCTAACGCCCCTGATCCGCAAGCGCATCACCGACGACTGGCGCGAGGTGAGCTGGGAGGAGGCGATCGGCTACGCGGCGAGCGAGTTCAAGCGCATCCAGGCGAAGTACGGCAAGTACTCGATCGGAGGGATCACCTCCTCGCGCTGCACGAACGAGGAGACCTTCCTCGTGCAGAAGCTCGTGCGCGCCGCATTCGGCAACAACAACGTCGATACCTGCGCGCGCGTGTGCCACTCGCCGACGGGCTACGGACTGAAGAACACGCTCGGGGAGTCGGCCGGCACGCAGGCGTTCACCTCCGTGCAGAAGGCGGACGTGATCCTGCTCATCGGGGCGAATCCGACCGAGGGGCACCCGGTGTTCGCCTCGCAGCTGAAGCGCCGGCTGCGCGAGGGCGCGAGGCTCATCGTCGCCGATCCGCGCGAGATCGCGCTCGTGCGCTCGCCGCACGTCGAGGCGAGCTTTCACCTGCAGCTCAAGCCCGGGACCAACGTCGCCCTCATCAATGCGCTCGCGCACGTCGTCGTGACCGAAGGGCTCGAGAAGGAGGACTTCGTCCGAGCCCGCTGCGAGGTGGACTCCTACCTCAAGTGGAAGGCATTCATCGCGCAGGAGCGCAACTCGCCGGAGGCGACCGAGTCCCTGACCGGAGTGCCCGCCGGGCTCGTGCGCGGGGCCGCCCGTCTCTATGGGACCGCCGGGAACGCCGCGGTCTACTACGGCCTCGGCGTCACCGAGCACAGCCAGGGCTCGACGATGGTGATGGGCATCGCGAACCTCGCCATGGCGACCGGCAACGTCGGCCGCGAGGGCGTCGGCGTGCAGCCGCTGCGCGGGCAGAACAACGTGCAGGGCTCGTGCGACATGGGATCGTTCCCGCACGAGTTCAGCGGCTACCGCCACGTCTCGGATGCGGCCGTGCGCAAGATGTTCGAGGCCGCTTGGGGCGTCCCGCTCGAGTCGGAGCCGGGCCTGCGCATCCCGAACATGTTCGAGGCCGCGCTCGACGGCAGCTTCCGGGGCCTTTACGTGCAGGGCGAGGACATCGCCCAGTCCGATCCGAATACCGCCCACGTCACGGCCGCGCTCGAGTCGATGGAGTGCATCGTCGTGCAGGATCTGTTCCTCAACGAGACGGCGCACTTCGCGCACGTGTTCCTGCCGGGCTCCTCGTTCCTCGAGAAGGACGGCACCTTCACCAACGCCGAGCGGCGCATCGGACGGGTCCGCAAGGTGATGGAGCCGCTCTGCCGATACGCGGACTGGGAGGCGACCGTGCTCCTCTCGAACGCGCTCGGCTATCCGATGCACTACTCGCATCCCGCGGAGATCATGGCGGAGATCGCCGCGCTCACTCCGACGTTCCGGGGTGTCACGTACGAGAAGCTCGACCGGCTCGGGAGCCTGCAGTGGCCGTGCAACGACGCGGCGCCCGACGGCACGCCCACCATGCACGTCAACACCTTCGTGCGCGGCAAGGGCAAGTTCCTCGTGACCGAGTACGTGCCGACGAGCGAGCGCTCGACCGCCCGCTTCCCGCTCATCCTCACGACCGGTCGGATCCTCACCCAGTACAACGTCGGCGCGCAGACCCGCCGCACGCAGAACGTCGTGTGGCACCACGAGGATGTGCTCGAGATCCACCCGCACGATGCCGAGGAGCGCGGCGTGCGCAGCGGCGACTGGGTGGGCATCATGAGCCGCACGGGCGATACGGTGCTGCGCGCGAACGTCACCGACAAGATCCAGCCGGGCGTCGTGTACACCACGTTCCATTTCCCGGAGTCGGCGGCCAACATCGTCACGACGGAGAACGCCGACTGGGCGACGAGCTGTCCCGAATACAAGGTGACGGCCGTGCAGGTCGTGCGGGTCGACCAGCGCGATTCGTGGGAGAAGCGCTCCTCGGCGGAGCGCGAGCGGCAGCGGACGAGCCGCGAGTCCCACGCTCGCCCGAA
>JASHTK010000092.1 GCA_030040575.1 Gammaproteobacteria bacterium | reverse complement strand
GGGTGGCGCTCGAGCTGGCGCGCGAGCCTGGGAGGCTCGGGCAGATCCGCGGCCGGCTCGAGGCGTGTCGGGGCAGTGCGCCGCTGTTTGACACGCAGCGCTACACGCGCGCTCTGGAGGCGGCCTACCGCGGCATGCACGAGCGGGCGCTGAGCGGGCAGCCCCCGAGCGGCTTTCGCATCGCGAGCCCGAGCGGCTCTCGGGTCGTCCCCGAATCCCCCGCATCCGGATCGCTCGGGTGAGCCGGGATGCCCTCCGGACCGATCGACAGCCGCCCGCCTGCGGCTCCGAGCAGGCCGGGTCTCGGCACGCTCTCGGCGGTCGAATGGGCGAGCCGGGCCCGCACGCTCGCCGACCTGCAGCGGCTGACAGAGGCCGTTGACGCCTACGATGCGGCACTCGCACTGAGCCCCGTCGAAGGCGACTGGTGGCATCGACGGGGAACGGCGCTCGTCGGACTGCGCCGCTACGCAGCGGCGGTCGAGAGCTACGAGCGCGCGCTTGCCCTGTGCCCGACGAATGTCCTGTCGATCAATGGACGGGGCGTGGCCTTGGAAGGCCTCGCCCGGACCGCGGAAGCCGCCGACTGCTATCGCCGGGCGCTCGAGCTCCAGCCGCACTATGCGACACCGCACAGCAATTTGGGACGCCTCAGGCGGGACTCGGGCGACCTCGAAGGCGCGATCGCGTCGTTTCGGTCCGCCGTGCGGCTGCAGCCGAACTTCGTCATGGCTCACAACAATCTCGGTTGCGCGCTCTACGACAGCGGCCAGATGCAGGCGAGCATTGCGAGCTTCCGCCGCGCCCTCGAGCTTGCCGGCACCTTCCCGGAATGCGAGCTCAACCTCGCGACCGCGCTGTTGAAATCGGGAGACTTCGCCGGCGGCTGGCCGGCCTTCGAATCGCGATGGCGCGCCCGACCCAACCTCTCCTCGCTCGTGCCGGTCGAGCTCGACCGCTGGAGCGGTGCGAGTCTCGAGGGGCGCACCCTCGTGCTGGTCGCCGAGCAGGGCTACGGGGATGCGATCCAGTTCTGCCGCTACGCCGCGCTTCTCAATCGCGCCGGCATTCGCCCGGTGCTGCAGGCTCATCCTGAGCTCATCGTCCTGCTCGAATCGACGGGCTACTTCGCGCGCGTCTGCACTCAGCACGTCCGCTTGGCCGCCGCGGATCACGTCTGGTATCCGCTCATGAGCCTGCCGCTGCACTTCGGCACGGACGCGGCGAGCATCCCCTCGTTCCGGAGCTATCTGCGCGCGAGCCCTGAGCGCGTCGCGCGCTGGCGCGAACGGCTGGGCCCCCGCGAAGGGCTGCGCGTCGGCATCGCCTGGCAAGGCAATCCGACCACGGAGATCGCCTCACTGCGAGGCCGCTCGATGCCGGCGCAGGCCCTCGCGCCGCTCGTGCGCATCCCCGGCGTGACCTGGGTCTCGCTGCAGAAGGGTGCCGGCGCCGAGCAGCTCGAAGCGGCCGAGTTTCGCGGGCGCGTCATCGACCGGACCGCCGAGCTCGAAGACTTTGCCGATACCGCGGCGCTCGTCGCGAATCTCGACCTGGTCGTCACGGTCGACACGGCGGTGGCGCACCTCGCGGGGGCGCTCGGGCGGCGTGTCTGGGTGGCGCTGCACACCGCATCGGACTGGCGCTGGCTCGAGTCGCGCCGTGATAGCCCTTGGTATCCGACCATGCGCCTGTATCGTCAGGCGACCGCCGGCGACTGGGAACCAGTCGCGAGCTGCATGCGCGCGGATCTCGACGCCCGCAAATTTGGCGACTAAGGGTCCTCGACGCGGATCGTCTCGGGCGGCAGACCGGCATCATGTCGGGCCTGCATCTGCAGGTACGCGGCCTCGAGGTGTCGCGCGTATCGTCGGATGTCGAAGAGCCGCGTCGAGAGGCGGTTGCGCGCGAGCTGCTCGCGCAGATCCGCCAGATGCCGCGGGCGGGCCGCGAGATCGACGGCGAGTGCCTCGTAGTGTTCGCGGCTCGAGGCGATGAGCTCCGGCAGCCCCACCGCCTCGAGCAGGCTCGCGCCCACCCGCGCCGCGAACGCCTCGCCCCTCAAGGTGAGCACCGGCAACCCGCTCCACAGCGCATCGCTCGCGGTGGTGCCTGCGTTGTACGGCAGCGTGTCGAGGAAGAGGTCCGCTGCGCGGTATCTCGCGAGGTACTCGGGATGAGGGAGCCTGCCGCCGAAGACGAGCCGGCTCGCGTCGACCCCGCGTTTGACGGCTTCCATCCTGAGATTGCTCCTCGCCGTCTCGCCGTCCGCGAGGAGCAGCAGCACGCTGCCATCGACGCTCCTCAGGATGCGCATCCAGCTCGCGAAGGTGCCGGGCGTGATCTTGTAGCAGGCATTGAGACAGCAGAAGACGAAGCCCGCCGGCGGCAGGCCGAGCTCCGCGCGAGCGAAGCGCCTCTCGGCGATGCGCCGCCCGGAATCGTTCGGCTGATAGCTCGGAAGATAGGCGATCCGCTCGGAGTAATGGCGTTGCTGCGCGGCCGGCACGATCGTCGCGTCCGCGATCAGGTAGTCCATGTAATCGACCGCCATCGTGCCGAGATAGCCGAGGTAGCTCACCTGGACGGGCGCGGCGCGCAGCGCGAATATCCTCGGTCGGCTGCCCCGGGTGAATCCCCCGAGGTCGACGGCGATGTCGATTCCCACGCTCCGGGCGAGCTCCGCCACGTTCCGGTCGGTTCTTCCCCGCACGTCGAGAAAGCGCTCGAACGCGCGCTCCATGCGCCTGCGCATCTCGTCCTGAGTGTCGGGGCCGAATGAGAATGCGGTGATCTCGAAACGGGACCGATCGTGGGTCTCGATGAGCTCCGCCGTGAGCGCAGAGACCGGATGATTGCGAAAATCCGCGGAGAAATACCCGATCCGGATCCGCTCGCCTGGAGCGCGCCGCGCAAAGTCTGGAACGGCGGACGGTGGCGGACACTGCCTGCGCGCCCAGAGCTCCGCGGCTCTCCGCTGCAATGGCGGGCTGTCGAGCAGCGCGAGGACCGAGAAGGGGTCGGATGCCGCAGCGTCGCGCTCGATTCGCGCCTGGAGCTGCGCGACGGCCGCCTCGAAGCCGCTCCAGTCGCAAACCTGCATCCGGGCATGCAGGCGCATGCCGAAGAGAAACTCGAAGTCCGGCGCGAGCTCGAGCGCCCGGTCATAGCTTGCAGCGGCCGCTTCGTGTCGCCGCAGCGCGCGGAGCGCGTTGCCGCGGTTGTACCAGGCTTCCGCGTAGTCCGGCCGCAGGGCGACGGCCTCGTCGTACCTCGCCACGGCGGCCTCGTGCTGCTGCAGCTCGGCGAGGGCGTTGCCGAGGTTGTTCCGGGCGTCCGCACGGCGGGGATCGGCGGCCATCGCCTCGAGGTAGCTCGCGGCAGCCGCCTCGTAACGCTCGAGCTCGCGCAGGGCGTTGCCGCGGTTGAACCACGCGTCCGCGTAGCCAGCTCTGAGCGCGATCGCCTGGTCGTAGCTCGCGAGCGCTGCCGTGTACTGTCCGAGGTCCGCGAGCGCGAGGCCGCGATTGTGGTGAGCCTCCGCGTAATCGGGCCTGAGCGCAGTGGCGCGCTCGTAGCTCTCGAGGGCCGCCTCCCGCCGGCGCAGCTCGCGGAGCGCATTGCCCCGGTTGTTGTGCGCGGCCGCGTGGGCGGGCTGGAGCGCAATCGCCCGGTCGTAGCTCGCGACGGCCGCCTCGTGCCGCCGCAGATCATAGAGCGCATTGCCGCGGTTGTAGTGAGCCTCGGGGCCACTCGGGTCGAGCGCGATCGCCCGGTCGTAGCTCTCGAGGGCGGCCGCGTGACGCCCGAGCGCTCGAAGCGCATTGCCGCGGTTGGCGTACGCCGACGCGTAGTCTCGCTCGAGCGCGATCGCCCGGTCGTAGCTCGCGACGGCCGCCGCGTGCCGGCCGAGTGCCCGCAGCGCGTTGCCCTGGTTGTTGTGCGCGACGGCGCTGCGCCGGTTCGCGAGGATCGCCTTGCCGAACAGCTCGACGGCCGCCTCCGGATCGTTCGACTGCGCGGCGATGATGCCGAGCAGATTGAGCGCGTCGAAGTGTCGTGGGCGCAGTTGCAGCGCGCCGCGGCAGAGGGTGCCGGCCTCCGCGAGGCGCCCGATCCGATGCAGCGCCCGCGCGCGCTCCACCGCGGATTCGACCTGCGCCGTGACCGGATCGTGCATCGCTCCTCGCCTGGCGCCGCCCCGCTCAGGGCGCCGCGCCGTACCCGAGCTCGCGCATCAGGGGTCCGAAGGCCGCCTCGAGGCCGCGCTGCTGCTCGGGCGCGAGAGTCCGCGCAGCCTCTCCCGCGCGGCCCGCGCGCATGAACCGCAGTCCGGCGTCGATCGGCTGTTGCAGGTAGGGCTTGTAGAAGATCCCGACCTCACGCGCCCGGATGTCCGCCTCCTCGATCTCGCGCAGGCGCGAGAAGCAGGCTCCCGAGGCGGCCTGCTCCGTCTCCTGCGGCGTGCGGCTCAAGCCGAGATACGCGCAGATGCGGCGCGCCCCTTGCAGCGCATCGGCGAGCAGATCCTCGTACCGGAGCAGCAGCAGGGGAAAGGGGCGCTCGACGGCGAGCCAGCTGCGCACGTGGTCGTCCCACGGTCCCATGCCGAAGCGGATCCAGCGCGGATCCCCGCGCGCGGCCAAGTACCGATCGACGTACTGCGAGAGCGTGAGTTCGGCGTTCGGCGTGCTGCGCCGCAGGTAATGAAAGTTCGAGAGCATCACGTCCGCCGGGTGCCGCACCACGTAGATCGCCCCGGCGGAGTACGCGGCGAGCGGCATCGCCGGGGAGAACGGGAAATGGCTCTTCAGGAACGTCGGCGCGGCGGACGGCTCGAGCCGCGTCCCGAGCTCGTGGATGTCCGGCGCCAGGCGATTGAGGGCCGCGGCGGAGCTTTGCACCCCGAACACGAGATTGCACACCAGAAATCGCACCCAGGTGTTGCCGCTTTTCGGATAGGAGGCGATCCAGACGAGGGTTCTCGCCGGCTCCGGGCGCGGCTCCTCCGTCATGGGGGCGCCCCGATGGGCCCGAGGGTGGGGCCGATCCGGATGCGGGTCGGCCGATCGCCGCGCCGCGCGCGCTGCGCCATCTGACGATACGCTGCCTCCAGGGACCGCGTGTAGCGGCCGGTATCGAACAGCGCGCTGCATTGGCGCGCCTCCTCGACTCTGCTTCGCAGCTCTGCGAGCCGAGCGGGTGAGCTCAACAGCTCGAGCGCGCGGCGCTCGTACTCCTGCAGGCTGAAGGTCACGAGCTCCGGGAGCCCCGCCGTGCGCAGGAGGCTGCCCGCCATCCGCGACGCGAACGCCTCGCCGGCGCAGGTGAGCAGGGGAACGCCGGCCCAAAGGACATCGCTCGCCGTGGCCCCCGCGCCGAAGGGCAGCGTATCGAGAAACAGATCCGCGCAGGTGAGCCGCGCAAGGTGATCCTCGTAGTGCACCCGGCGGCTGAGCAGCAGGCGGTCCGGCTCGATGCCGCGCGCGTGCGCCTCCCTGCGCAGACTGGCTTCGGTCGCCGCGTCGTTCGCAAGGAGCCAGAGCACGCTCTGCGGCACCTGTCGGAGCACGCGAGCCCAGATATCGAGCATCGGCGCGCTGTATTTGTAACTGTTGTTGAGGCTGCAGCAGACGATGTCGCTCTCGCGCAGGCCGAGCGACATCCGTCGCGCTCGTGCCGGGACCGCCCGCCGATCATCCGCGGGATGGAAGCTGTCGGGAAGGTAGACGACCTGCTCGGCGTAGTGCTTCCGTGAGGACTCGGGGATCACGAACTCATCCGCGATGAGGTAGTCCATGTAGGGCGCGCCGAGCGTGCCGGGAAAGCCGAGATAGCTCACCTGCACCGGCGCGCAGCGGGCGGCGAAGAGCTCCATGCGTTGAGTCTCCGTATAGCCTGCGAGATCGACGGCGATGTCGATGCGCATCGCGCGCATCAGCTCCGCGATCTCCGCGGCGGAGCGCGAGCCCGCCTCGACGTAGCGGTCGAACGCGCGCCGCACGCGAGCCCCGATCGCGCTGCCATCCTCGCGGTTGAGCGCAATTGCGCAGACCTCGAAGCGCCGCCGATCGTGCCGTTCGAAGACACCCGCGAGCAGCCGCGCGACGATGTGCTCGCGCAAGTCGCCCGAGACGTATGCGAGGCGGATGCGATCGTGCGCGCGCGCTGCCGTCGCGGACGGCCCGCCGGCACGCGCCGGATAGCGATCGGCGGTGAAAGCGCGTGCGCAACGCAGCTGCGCCGCAGCCGAATCGGTCACTGCGAGGAACGAGAATGGAACGTCCCCCGCTCGTCCCTGCGATACCGCTGCGACGAGCGCCTCCCGGTCGCGCTCCACATCGGTCCAGTCGCAGACTCGCAGGCGCGCGTGAAGGCGGTAACCTTGCGCATACGGGTACGCGGGCGCGAGCTCGCAGAGCCTACTGAGGTAGGCGAGCGCGCGGTCCCAGCGATAGAGCTTGAGGCAGCACATTCCCGCGTCGAACAGGGCATCGAGATGCGAAGGCTGCAGCCGTAGCGCGCTCTCGTAGCGCTCGAGGGCCTCCTCCGGCCGGTTGAGGGCGCACAGCGCGCGCGCCAGGCCCTCGAGGGCGCGTACTAAGCCGGGCCGCAGTTGCAAGGCACGCTCGAAGCTCGCCCGGGCGGCCTCGGCGCGCCCCGCGTGGAGCAGGGTGATGCCGCGCTGCACGAGCGCGTCGCAGTCCCCTGGCTGCGCGGCGAGCAGGCGGTCGTAGCCCTGCAGTGCCGCCGCGTATTGCCCGCGCTCGAGCAGCGCGTTGCTGCGGTTGTGGAGCGCCGGAGCGTAGTGCGGGGCGAGCTGCAGGGCTCGCTCGAAGCAGCCGAGCGCCTCATCGAGCCGGCCGAGATCGCGCAGGGCATTGCCCCGGTTGTTGAGTG
>JASHTK010000091.1 GCA_030040575.1 Gammaproteobacteria bacterium | reverse complement strand
TTCGAGTCGACGCGGCAATGCGACCGCGCGCGCTATGCCGCGGAGCTCGCCGGCCAGATGCACGCGGACACGGGCAACCTGCAGGCCCGCTACTACGCGCTCATGCTGCTCGCGAGCAACTGGCGCATCGACAACGAGGCGGCGCGCGCCGCCTTCGACACCGCGCGGGCGCTCGAGGATCCGACCTGGCCCGCACGGCTCCTCGGGTTTGGCGCGCTCACCGAGGGCGCGCTGCTGCTCACGCGCGGCGAGTTCGCGGGCGCGCGCGCCGCGTATCAGCGCGCGCTGCGCGCCTCGCTCATGGTGAGCGAGCGGCAGGCCCTTGCCGCGACGGCCGAGATCGTCGCGCTCGATGTAGCCTGTGGTGACCCGGCGGCGGCGCTGCAGCTCGCCCGGCCGCTCGTCGAGCGGCTGCGGTACTCGAGCCGCAGCGGCGTGCGCTTCGGTCTGCTGGTCGCGACGCTGCAGGCGCTGCTGCAGACCGGCGAGCTGCCCGAAGCGCGCACGATCGGCTGCGAGATTCTCGAGGTCGGAACGCGCCTCGAGCCCGCGCACCTGTACACGGCGCTCGATGCGATGACGCAGCTCGCCTGCGCCGAGAAGCGCTATGCGATCGCAGCGCGCATCGCAGCGTCCGCGGATGCGGCCTATGCCCTGCACGGGCAGGGCGAGCGGCGCCTGACCGAGGCGCGCCTGCGCGCGCAGATCGACTCCTGTCTCGAGCGCGAGCTCGGGGCCGGCTGGCGTGAGTCCGGGGTCGACCGCCACGCGCCGCTCGATGAGCCGGGGGCCTGCGCGCTTGCCCTCGGGCTCGCGTGACGCCCGGCCCCTCGTGACGCCCGGCCCCTCGGGCCGCCGATTCAGAAAACTTTCAGGCGGATTTCAAGACGCGGCCGACCGCAACCGCCAACATGCGCCCACGGTCGAAGCCCGACTTGTCACCGTCTCCAGAGGAGCCCCCCATGCCTAAGTTCGTGATCGAGCGTGATATTCCCGGCGCCGGCAAGCTGAGCCCGGGCGAGCTGAAGAGCATCTCGCAGAAGTCCTGCGGGGTGCTCTCGAGCCTCGGGCCCAGCGTGCAATGGGTGCACAGCTACGTCACCGAGGACCGGATCTACTGCGTGTACCACGCCAAGGACGAGTCCCTCGTGCGGCGACACGCGGAGCTCGGGGGATTCCCGGCGAATCGTATCGCGCGCGTCATGTCCATCATCGATCCGACCACCGCGGAGTGACGGGCTGCGGGCACCCCGGGGCACGCCGGGGGCGCGCGAGTTCGTCGTGGGGAGAACGCTATGGATGCCGCGACACTGCGGTCGATGCAGGCTCCGCTCAAGGCGCGATACCAGGCGGACGCGCAAGCGGCGCGGATCACGCTCAAGGCGAGCGGTACGCTCGATGAGTCGCGCATCGCCTGCAAGGTCGAGACCGGCCGCGCGCTCGCGGTGGCCGGCCTGCATCCGGCGACGGGCGGCTCGGGGCTCGAGCTCTGCTCGGGCGATCTGTTGCTCGAGGCGCTCGTTGCGTGCGCCGGAGTGACGCTCAGCGCGGTGGCGACGGCGCTCGAGATTCCGGTGCGGTCCGCCACGGTCGCCGCGGAGGGGGATCTTGACTTTCGAGGGACCCTTGGAGTTGCGAAGGAGGTTCCGGTCGGCTTCCTCGCGATCCGGCTGTCGCTTGCCGTGGACTCCGATGCGCCCCAGGAGAAGCTCGATCAGCTGCTGAGGCTCACCGAGCGCTACTGCGTCGTCTATCAGACGATCCGCGGCGGCGTGCCGATCGAGGCGCGCATCGGCAGGGCGGGGCCGCGCGAGGCCTAGCGGCGCCTCTCAAGCCGTCTATCGCGCCGATTCAGACAATCAATCACGCGGTCGGCCGCGCGGGAGTAATGTCGCGGCAGGGTATCAAGGCACGAGGCCGCACATGAGCCAGTCGAACGAAGCGAAGTGTCCGTTCAAGCACGCCGCCGGCGGCGGCACGTCGAACCGAGACTGGTGGCCGAACCGCCTGAGGCTCGACGTCCTGCGCCAGCATTCCTCGCTCTCCGATCCGATGGACCGGGACTTCGACTATGCGAGGGAGTTCAAGAGCCTCGACTTAAAGGCCGTCAAGCGGGATCTGCTCGCGCTGATGACCGACTCGCAGGACTGGTGGCCGGCGGACTTCGGTCACTACGGACCTCTTTTCATCCGGATGGCGTGGCACAGCGCCGGCACGTATCGCACCGGGGACGGTCGCGGCGGAGCGGGAGGCGGGAACCAGCGCTTCGCCCCGCTCAACAGCTGGCCGGACAACGTGAACCTCGATAAGGCGCGACGGCTCCTCTGGCCGATCAAGCAGAAGTATGGCCGCAAGCTCTCCTGGGCCGACCTCATGATTCTCGCGGGCAACGTCGCGCTGGAATCCATGGGGTTCAAGACCTTCGGCTTCGCGGGCGGACGCGAGGACCTGTGGGAGCCGCAGAAGGACATCGACTGGGGCTCCGAGACCACCTGGCTCGCCGATCAGCGCTACTCGGGAGACCGGGAGCTCGAGAAGCCGCTCGCGGCCGTGCAGATGGGCCTCATCTACGTGAACCCCGAGGGCCCGAACGGCAACCCGGATCCGCTCGCCGCGGCCCGAGACATCCGCGAGACGTTCGCCCGGATGGCGATGAACGACGAGGAGACGGTGGCGCTCATCGCGGGCGGTCACACCTTCGGCAAGACCCACGGCGCAGGCGATGCGAAGCTCGTGGGACCCGAGCCCGAAGCGGCCGGCCTCGAGGAGCAGGGCCTCGGCTGGAGAAGCCGCTTCGGGAGCGGCAAGGGCGCCGATGCGATCACGAGCGGCCTCGAGGTCACCTGGACCTCGACCCCGACCGAGTGGAGCGATCGGTTCTTTGCGAACCTGTTCGGCTACGAGTGGGAGCTCACGAAGAGCCCGGCGGGTGCGCATCAGTGGCAGCCGAAGAACGGCGCCGGAGCCGGCACGGTTCCTGACGCGCACGACCCGTCGAAGCGGCGGCCGCCCACTCTCCTCACCACGGACCTCGCGCTGAGGCTCGACCCCGCCTACGAGAAGATCTCGCGGCGCTTCCACGAGCACCCGGATCAGTTTGCCGACGCGTTCGCGAGGGCGTGGTTCAAGCTGACCCACCGCGACATGGGCCCGCGCGCCCGCTACTTAGGTCCCGAGGTTCCGGCCGAGGAGCTTCTCTGGCAGGACCCCATTCCGGCCGTCAACCATCGGTTGATCGATGAGCGGGACATCGGCGCGCTCAAGGCCAAGATCCTCGCGTCGGGCCTCTCGGTGTCGCAGCTGGTCTCGACCGCCTGGGCATCGGCGTCCACCTTCCGCGGCTCCGATAAGCGCGGAGGGGCGAACGGCGCCCGCATTCGTCTCGCGCCGCAGAAGGACTGGGAGGTCAATCAGCCCGCCGAGCTCGCGCGCGTGCTGCAGAGGCTCGAGGGCATTCAGAGCGAGTTCAACCGGGCGCAGTCCGGCGGGAAGAAAGTCTCGCTCGCGGACCTCATCGTGCTCGGCGGCTGCGCAGGCATCGAGCAGGCGGCGAGAAACGCCGGGCACGCCGTGACGGTGCCCTTCTCACCGGGACGCATGGACGCCTCGCAGGCACAAACCGATGTGCACTCGATCGCGGTGCTCGAGCCGGTCGCGGATGGCTTCCGCAACTACCAGAAGACCCGCTACGCCGTGTCGGCCGAGGAGCTCCTGGTCGATCGTGCGCAGCTGCTGACGCTGACGGCGCCCGAGATGACGGTCCTCTTAGGGGGCCTGCGCGTCCTCAACGTGAACGTCGGCCGGTCGAGACACGGCGTGTGGACCGAGCGGCCGGAGGCGCTCACCAACGACTTCTTTGTGAGCCTCCTCGATATGGGCACGACGTGGCAGCCGGTCTCGGACGCGAAGGAGGTCTTTGAAGGGCGTGATCGCGCCACGGGCGCCCTCAAGTGGACCGGCACTCGGGTCGACCTCGTCTTTGGCTCGAGCTCCGAGCTGCGCGCGCTCGCCGAGGTGTACGCCAGCGCCGACGCGAGCGAGAAGTTCGTTCGTGACTTCATCGCGGCCTGGAGCAAGGTGATGAACCTCGATCGGTTCGACCTCTCGTGATCCGCCGGGGCCTTGGCGCCCGCGCAACAGCTCATTTTCCTGGGGGGCACAGGCCCCTCCCCGAGCGGGTCCGACGAGCCGCCCCGCCTGCATAGCCTTTTGGGACCCGGTCGATGATCGCCTGCCCGCCGAGCGGCGCCGGTGCGCTGCCGTGCGGCCGGGGATTCGCGAACGCTCGAGAACATGAGAGCATTGCGCGAGTCTCCGTGCCGAGGGGTGC
>JASHTK010000090.1 GCA_030040575.1 Gammaproteobacteria bacterium | reverse complement strand
CGCGCCGATTCCGAGCGCGGCGGCCCCGAGCGCGGCGGCCCCGAGCCCGACGCCGATCCCGCCGAGCGCGTCCGGCTCATCCGCGTCCGCACCCGCACGGGGCGATTCCGCGCAAGCTGCACCCGCGCAGGGCGGCGTGCCCGCGCCGGCGCCGCGGGATCCATGATCGAAGCACGAGCCGACGTGGTGGAATTGGTAGACACACTAGCTTGAGGGGCTAGCGGCGCGAGCCGTGTCGGTTCGAATCCGACCGTCGGCACCACTCACAGTTCGCGGCGCTGGCGCGCCGCGCGGCACGATCCGCTCGGTCGCTGTCGTTCGGCCGCGAGGCATGATAATCGCGGCCAAAGACTCTATAATGAATTCATGCCTGCGAATTACCTGCCGGTCCTGATCTTTTTGATCATCGCCGCGGCGCTCGCCGCGCTGATGCTCGGGCTCGGCACGGGCCTCGGCCGGTACTTCGCGCGCTTTCACGCGGATCGCGACAAGCGCTCCCCGTACGAGTGCGGGTTCGAGGCCTTCGAGGACACGCGCATGCGCTTCGACGTGCGCTACTACCTCGTCGCGATCCTGTTCATCGTCTTCGACCTCGAGATCGCCTTCCTGTTTCCCTGGGCCGTGGCGCTCCGCAAGATCGGGCTGTTCGGGCTCATCGCGATGGCGGTGTTTCTCGCGATCCTCACCGTCGGGTTCATCTACGAGTGGAAGAAAGGAGCGCTCGAGTGGGATTAGAGCCGGATGCTCCGGAGGGATTCGCGCAGCGCGGATTCGTCACGACGCAGGTGGACCACCTCATCAACTGGGCACGGACCGGCTCGCTGTGGCCCATGACCTTCGGACTCGCCTGCTGCGCGGTCGAGATGATGCACGCCGGCGCCTCGCGCTACGACCTCGACCGCTTCGGGGTCGTCTTTCGCCCGAGTCCTCGCCAGTCGGACGTGATGATCGTCGCCGGGACGCTCGTCAACAAGATGGCGCCCGCGCTGCGCAAGGTGTACGACCAGATGGCCGAGCCTCGCTGGGTCATCTCGATGGGCTCCTGCGCGAACGGCGGGGGCTACTACCACTACTCCTACTCGGTGGTGCGCGGCTGCGACCGCATCGTGCCGGTCGATGTTTACGTGCCCGGGTGTCCTCCGACGGCCGAAGCCCTGGTGTACGGCATCATTCAGCTGCAGAAGAAGATCGAGCGCACCAGCACGATCGCGCGGTAGCCCTGATGCGCATCAACCCCTCCCTGCCGGTGCGAGCCGCCGCTCCCTGCGCGAAGTGGCGCGTGGCCCCGCGCCGCCAAGCCGTGGGCCGCGGGCCGTGAGCGCGATCGAGGCGCTCGCCGAGAGGGTGCAGGCGCGCCTCGCGGGGGCGCTCGCCCGCGCACCCGCGCTTGCCGATGAGCTCGCCTACGAGCTCGAGCCGCAGGCGCTGCTGCCCGTGTGCACGGCGCTGCGCGATGCGCCGGAGCTGCGCTTCGAGATGCTGATGGATCTCGCAGGAGTGGACTACCTCGAGTTCCGCATGGACCAGTGGCAGACGCAGTCCGCGACCCGGACGGGCTTCAGCCGGGCTCGCCTGCCGCAGGAGGAGCTCGTGCCGCCCGCGCCCGCCGGGGGTGCCCGCTTCGCGGTCGCCTACCAGCTGCTCTCCATCGCGCATAACGAGCGCCTGCGGCTGCGCGTGCGCTGCCCCGATGAGGCCGAGCCGGTGGTCGATTCGGTGACGGGCGTGTGGGCCTCGGCGAACTGGTTCGAGCGCGAGGCGTTCGACCTCTTCGGGATCCTCTTCCGCGGCCATCCGGATCTGCGGCGCATCCTCACCGACTACGGCTTCGTTGGCCACCCGTTCCGCCGGGACTTCCCGCTCATCGGCAACGTCGAGGTCCGCTACGACCCGGAGCGGCGCCGCGTCGTCTACCAGCCCGTGAGCATCGAGCCGCGAGTGCTGGTCCCGAAGGTGATCCGCGAGGACAACCGCTACAACCCGGCGCTCCGCGACGAGCCGGCGCAACGCTCATGAGCGACCCCGCCCCAGGGATCACGGAGATCCGCAACTACACGCTGAACTTCGGCCCGCAGCATCCGGCCGCTCACGGGGTCCTGCGGCTCGTCCTCGAGCTCGACGGCGAGGTGGTCCAGAAGGCGGACCCGCACATCGGCCTGCTGCACCGGGGCACCGAGAAGCTCGCCGAATCGAAGCCGTACAACCAGTCGATCGGGTACATGGACCGGCTCGACTACGTCTCGATGACGTGCAACGAGCACGGCTACGTGCTCGCGATCGAGCGGCTGCTCGGCATCGCCCCGCCGCCGCGCGCGCAGTACATCCGGGTGCTGTTCGATGAGATCACCCGGGTGCTGAATCACCTCATGTGGCTCGGCGCCCACGGCCTCGACATCGGCGCGATGACGGTGTTCCTGCTCTGCTTCAAGGAGCGCGAGGAGCTCATGGACGTGTACGAGGCAGTCTCCGGCACCCGCATGCACGCGACGTACTACCGCCCCGGAGGGGTGTACCGGGACCTGCCCGAGGCGATGCCGAAGTACCAGCCCTCGAAGTGGCGCTCGCAGCGCGAGGTGGATCGGCTGAACGAGGCGCGCAGCGGCTCGATGCTCGATTTCATCTGGGCGTTCACGGAGCGCTTCCCGAAGTGCATCGAGGACTACGAGACCCTGCTCACCGACAACCGCATCTGGAAGCAGCGCACCGTCAACATCGGGGTGGTCTCCCCGGAGCGCGCGCTGCAGCTCGGCTTCTCCGGGCCCATGCTGCGCGGATCGGGGATCGCCTGGGACCTGCGCAAGAAGCGGCCGTACGAGGTCTACGACCGGGTGGACTTCGACATTCCGGTCGGCGTGAACGGGGATTGCTACGACCGCTACCTCGTGCGGGTGGAGGAGATGCGCCAGTCGAACCGCATCATTCGCCAGTGCGTCGAGTGGCTGAAGGCGAATCCGGGCCCGGTGATGATCGATGACCGCAAGGTCCGCCCGCCGCGCCGCGAGCGGATGAAAGACGACATGGAATCGCTCATTCACCACTTTAAGTTCTTCACCGAGGGGTACGGGGTCCCGGAGGGGGAGACCTACGCCGCCGTCGAGGCCCCGAAGGGCGAGTTCGGCGTGTACCTGATCTCCGACGGGGCGAACAAGCCGTATCGGCTCAAGGTGCGCGCGCCCGGCTTCGCGCATCTCGCCGCGCTCGATGAGATGGTCCGCGGCCACATGATCGCCGATGTGGTCGCCGTGATCGGCACGCAGGACATCGTCTTCGGGGAGGTCGACCGATGAGCGCCGTGCCCGGCAAGGCGGCGCTGCTCGCCGAGGCGACCCGCCGCGAGATCGATCACTGGGTCGCGAGGTTTCCCCCGGGGCGCCAGCGCTCGGCGGTGCTCTCGGCGCTGCGCGCGGCGCAGGAGCAAAACGGGGGCTACCTCACGACGGAGCTGCTCGAGGCGGTCGCCGACTACCTGAGCCTGCCCGCCATCCAGGTGCTCGAGGTCGCGAGCTTCTACTCGATGTTCGAGCTGCATCCGTGCGGGCGCCATCACGTGAGCATCTGCACGAACATCTCCTGCATGCTGCGCGGCGCCGAGGCGCTCGTCGCGCACGTGGAGCGCCGGCTCGGCATCCGTCAGGGCGAGAGCACGACCGACGGCAGGCTCTTCTTGAAGCGCGAGGAGGAGTGCCTCGCCGCGTGCACCGGCGCGCCGATGATGATGGTGGACCACGTCTACTACGAGAACCTGACGCCCGAGCAGGCCGACGCGATCCTGGACGGCCTGAAATGAGCGCGCTCCCCGAGAAGTACCGCGACAAGGTGAACCTCACCGTGTTCGAGCCGCTCGGGCGCGAGCGCCCCTGGACGCTTGCGACCTACCGCACGATCGGCGGG
>JASHTK010000089.1 GCA_030040575.1 Gammaproteobacteria bacterium | reverse complement strand
GCGCGCAAGCGCGGACGACCACGCAGGCGGGAGCCCCGTCGCAGGCTGCGGCGGCGCGCCGCGGCGCACGGGCCTTGAGGACGGGGACCACTCCCCGGCGCCGTCCCTTGCGTGACGCCGAGGCCACGTCGCGGCACGAGCCTGCGACCGGTCGCAAGACGGCGGCGCGCCTGCCGGCCCGCAAGCGCAAGCCCGCGCGGACGGCCAAGTCCGACCGCGGCTCGGTCCGGCGGGCGAAGTCGGGGTGACGCGGTACCGCCACGAGTTCCACGCGGGAAACTTCGCCGACGTGCACAAGCACGTCACGCTCACGGCGCTGCTGCAGGCGCTCGGGCGCAAGGAGAAGGGCTTCCTGTATCTCGAGACCCATGCCGGTCGGGGGGCCTACGACCTCACCGGATCCTCCGAGAGCCGCGCCGCGGCGGCAGGCATCGAGCGGGTGCTCGCCGGCGCGCACGGACAGGATGAGCTCGCGGCCTACGCGCGCGCGGTCGTCGCCTGGCGCTCGCGCGCGGGCAATCCCCACGCCTACCCCGGCTCCCCGCTCGTCGCGCTCGCGCAGCTGCGCCCGCAGGATCGGGCCGTGCTCATCGAGCTGCTCGCGGACGAGGCGGGCGCGCTGGAGAAAGCGCTGCCGGCTTCCGAGCGGTCGCCGCCGCGCGGCGCGCGCATCCAGGTGGTGCAGGCCGACGGGCTCGAGCGGCTACGGGCGTATCTGCCGCCGCCGGAGCGCCGCGGCCTCACGCTGATCGATCCGCCGTACGAGGCGCCCGGCGAGCTCGCGCGGATCAATGCGGCCGTCGCCGAGGCCCTGCGTCGGTTTCCGACGGGGGTCCTCGCCGTGTGGTATCCGATCAAGGAGGCCCGCGACACCGCGGCCTGGCACGCGGGGCTGCGTGCGAGCCTCGCGCGCGAGCTGCTCGCGAGCGAGCTGTGGCTGCATCCGTGCGACTCGCGCGTTGCGCTGAATGGCTCGGGCGTCCTCATCGCCAATCCGCCTTACCGAATCGCGGCGCGCATGCGCGAGTGGCTGCCCGCGCTCCACGGGCTGCTCGATGCCGGGGGATCGGGGGGCACGAGCGTTCGGGTCCTGTAGACTCGAGCGCGTGAGCAGGCCGCCGGAGGACTCCGTGGACGCGACGCTCGATCAATACGGCGTCATCGGTCATCCCGTCGCGCACAGCTGGTCGCCGTTCATTCACGCCACGTTTGCCCGCCAGACCGGGCAGGCGCTCGCGTACCGGCTGCACGACGTGCCGCCCGAGGCCTTTCGCGAGTACGTCCTCGACTTCGCCGCGCTCGGGGGGCGCGGGCTCAACGTGACCGTTCCCCACAAGCTCGCGGCCGCCGCTCTCGCGAGCGAGCTCACCGGCCGGGCGCGACGGGCGGGCGCGGTGAACACGCTGATGTTCGATGCCGAGCGAATCCTCGGCGACAACACGGACGGGGCGGGCTTGGTGCGCGACCTGTGCAGCAATCTCGGGCTTGCGCTCGCCGGGCGTCGCATCCTCATCGCCGGGGCCGGCGGCGCCGCGCGGGGCGTCGTCGCACCGCTCCTCGCGCTCGATCCGCTCGAGCTGGTGCTCGCCGCGCGCGTGGCGGAGCGGGCGCGAGCCCTCGCGGCCGACTTCCCCGAGGCGCGTGGCGTGCTGCGCGGCTGCTCGCTCGAGGCGCTCGGCGACACCGAAGCGCGCGGCGCCCGCGCGTTCGATCTCATCGTCAATGCCACCTCGGCCGGCCTCACCGGGCAGGCGCCCCGCATTCCGGACACGGCGCTCGGCGCGGCGACGCTCTGCTACGACATGGCCTACGCGCGGACCGATACCCCCTTCTTGAGGTGGGCGCGCGAGCGCGGCTGCGAGCGTGCGGTCCAGGGCTGGGGCATGCTCGTCGAGCAGGCCGCCGAGTCGTTCTACCTCTGGCGGGGCGTCCGTCCGGACACCGCGCCCGTTCTCGCGCTGCTCGCGTCCGGGACCGCCGAGGCTAGCGCATCGTGACGAGCTCCTCGGCGACCGTCGGATGGATCGCGACCGTGTCGTCGAAGTCGCGCTTGGTCGCGCCCATCCGCACGGCGACGGCGAACCCCTGCAGCAGCTCGTCGGCGCCCTTGCCGATCACGTGCACGCCGACGACGCGCTGCTCGGGACCTGCCGTGACGAGCTTCAGGTGCACCCGGGGCTTGCCCGCCGTGAGCGCGTGGTAGAGCGGCACGAAGGCCGACGTGTAGACCTTCACCTCGTCGCCGTACAGATCGCGCGCCGCGGCCTCGGAAAGCCCCACCGTTCCGATCGGCGGATGCCCAAAGATGACGGTCGGGACGTTCCGGTAATCGAGATGCCGCTCCGGCTGGCCGCCGAACAGCCGATCGCTCAGGCGGCGGCCCGCCGCGATGGCGACCGGCGTCAGCTGCAGGCGACCGGAGACATCCCCGATCGCGTAGACGCCCGCGACGCTCGTCGCCTGGTAGGGGTCCGTCGCGACGAAGCCATACGGGTTGAGCTCGACGCCGCGTCCGCCCGCCCGGCCGGCCCGCTCGAGGCGCAGTCCCTCGAGGTCCGGCCCGCGTCCGATGGCCCAAAGCACCGCGTCCACCGGACCGATTCGCCGGCCGTCGTGCAAGCCGATCTCGAGCGCTCCGCCGCCCGAATCGCGGACCGACTCGGCCGAGGCGCCGGTCACCACCTCGATGCCCTCGCCGCGCATCATCTCGAGCGCGACCTCGCCGAGCATCCGCTCGAAATGCCTCAGCACGGCCTCTCCGCGGATCGCGAGCGTCACGCGCGAGCCGAGCGCGGCGAAGATGCCGGCGAGCTCCACCGCAATGTATCCGCTCCCGACGACGGCGACGCGCCCGGGACGCCGCTCGAGCTCGAAGAATCCATCGGAGGTGATCCCGAGACGCGCGCCGGGAATCTCCGGGACGAGCGGGCGCCCGCCGGTCGCGATCACGATGTGCGCCGCCGTCGCCGCGCGCCCGTCGATCTCGACGGCGCCGGGGCCGGTGAACCGCGCATACCCCCGAGCGAGCTCGACCTTGCGGCTCGCGAGATTGCGCTCGTAGATGCCGTTGAGCCGCAGGACGTAGGCATCGCGGGCGCGCTTGAGCGCCGCCCAGTCGGGCACGGCGCCCTCGACGGCGAATCCGTATCCGGGCGCATCCTCGAGGCCGTGCGCGAGCTCGGCGGCATTCCACATGAGCTTCTTCGGCACGCACCCGACGTTCACGCACGTGCCGCCGAGCCGGCCGGCCTCGGCGAGGAGCACGCGGGCCCCGTACTCGGCCGCCCGCTGGGCACAGGCGAGGCCGCCGCTGCCGCCGCCGATCACGATCAAGTCGTAGTCCGCCATGGGCCTCCCGGACCTCGAGGGGGTACGCGCTTCATCTTATCCCCTTCGGTCAAGCGGGCGCGCGCGGGCACGCGGTAGAATGGCGGCCGCTCCTGCGAGACCCCCATGGACAATCCGCTCCTCGACCGCGGGCCCCCGCCTCCGTTCGGCGACATCCGGCCCGAGCACATCGAGCCCGCCCTGCGCACCGTGCTCGAGGAGAACCGCGCGCGGATCGGCGAGCTCGCGGGGCTTGCCGACCCGACGTTCGCGAGCGTCGTCGAGCCGCTCGAGGACATGCAGCACCGCCTGACCCGCGTGTGGTCCCCGGCCGGGCACCTCAACGCCGTGATGAACACCCCGAGCCTGAGGCAGGCGTACAACGCCTGCCTGCCGCTCCTCAGCGCCTACCAGACCGACCTCGCCCAAAGTGAGCCGCTGTACCGGGCGTATCAGCGCATCGCCGAGCGCGAGGGCCCGCGACTCACCCCGACGCAGCGCCGGGTGCTCGAGCACGCGCTGCGCGACTTTCGCTTGGCCGGGGTCGGGCTCGACGCCGCGCGCAAGGCGCGCTTCAAGGCGGCGATGCTGGAGCTCACCCGGCTGCAGGCGAAATTCGAGGAGAACGTGCTCGACTCGACCAACGGCTGGTCGCACCCCGTCGCCGAGCGCAGCGAGCTCGAGGGGCTCAACGAGGTGATCGTCGAGCAGGCGCGCCGCCGCGCGCGCGATCGCGGCGCCGCAGGCTACCTGCTCGGCCTCGACCAGCCGACCTACGTCGCGGTACTCACCGATGCGCGGTCCCCGGCGCTGCGCCGCGCCTTCTACGAGGCCTGGAACACTCGCGCCTCCGACCAGGGACCCGATGCGGGCCGCTGGGACAACTCCGGGGTGATGCAGAGCATCCTCAGCCTGCGGCACGAGGTGGCGCGGCTGCTCGGCTTTGCGAGCTTCGCCGACTACGCGCTCGCGACGCGCATGGCGCGCACCGTGGAGGAGGTCGTGCAGTTCCTGCGGCGCCTCGGCGCGGCGGCGCGCCCCTTCGCCGAGCGCGAGCTCGCGGAGCTCGAGGCCTTCGCCGGACGCAAGCTCGAGGCCTGGGACGTGGGCTTTTACTCCGAGCGGCTGCAGCGCGCGCGGTTCGCGGTCTCGCAGGAGGAGCTGCGCCAGTACTTCCCGCTGCCCCGGGTGCTCGCGGGGCTGTTCGAGGTCGCCGAGCGGCTCTTCGAGGTGCGCATCGCCGAGCGCGCCGGAGTGCCGGTGTGGCACGCCGACGTGCGCTTCTTCCAGATCGAGGATGCGGCGGGCCGTCCGGTCGGCAGCTTCTACCTCGATCCCTACGCCCGCCCGAGCAAGCGCAGCGGCGCGTGGCAGGACGAGTGCGTCGGGCGCAAGCGCCTCGCGAGCGGCGAGACGCTTCCCGTCGCGTACCTCGTGTGCAACTTCCTGCCGCCGGCGCAAGGCCGGCCCGCGCTGCTTACCCACGACGACGTGCTCACGCTGTTCCACGAGTTCGGCCACGGCCTGCACCATCTGCTGACGCGCGTGCCGTACCCGAGCCTCGCCGGCACGAACGGCGTCGCATGGGACGCGATCGAGCTGCCGAGCCAGTTCCTCGAGAACTATGCGTGGCACCCGGACGTGCTGCAGCGGATCTCGCAGCACGTCGACACCGGATTGTCGCTGCCCGCCGACCGGCAAGCCCAGCTGATCGCGACGCGCAGCTTCCACGCGGGCCTGCACATGATGCGGCAGCTCGAGCTCGCCCTGTTCGACTTTCGGCTCCATGCGGAGTACGACCCTGAGCGCGGAGGGCGCGTGGGCGAGATCCTCGCCAGCGTGCGGCGCGAGATGGCCGTCGTCCCCGTGCCGGCGTGGAACCGGTTCGCGCACAGCTTTGGACACGTGTTCGCGGGCGGATACGCCGCGGGCTACTACAGCTACAAGTGGGCGGAGGTGCTCGCCGCCGACGCGTTCTCCGCCTTCGAGGAGCACGGGGTCTTCGATCACCCGACGGCCGTGCGCTTTCTCGACTCGATCCTCTCGCAAGGCGGTAGCCGCGACGCGCTCGATGCCTTCGTGGAGTTCCGCGGCCGCAAGCCCGACGTCCGTCCCCTTCTCAAGCAGCACGGCATCGCGGCCTGACCGGCACCGGGTGAGCCGCTCGGACGGCTGGGTCGGGACGCCGGCTCGGACCTCCCCGGCCGCGGGCCGACCCGCGTGGTCCGCGGCACCTGCGGCGGATCGCATTGCGCCAAAGCGGGCCGTGCCCCGCCGCGGACATATCACCGCCCGACATATGACCGCCGCGGCGGCAAGCGGCCTCTACAAACTGTGCGGCGCTTCGCTGGTCTTGCCCCCCTGCCTTGCCTAGACTCCGGCCGTTTCCCCCGTGGGGAAGGTGAGCGGCAGCAGATACCAACATGACGAGCGTCCGCCGCAACGATTTCGACGTGACCAACACGGTGCAGGTGAGCTCCGCGGCCGCCGTGAAGGCCGCCGTGCAGGAGCTGTACCGGCAGACCTGGCCGGATCTCGACCTCGAGCCGCTGAACCGCTCGTTCGAGTACTTCGAGAAGCTCTTCGCCGGGCAGGTGCCCGGCTACTACGGCGTCGATACGGTGTATCACGACCGGCAGCACACGCTCGACATCACGCTCGCCCTCGCGCGGCTCATCGTAGGCTTCGAGCGCCAGCACCAGCCGCCCTTGCTCCTCGGCGCCGAGCGGGCGACGGTCGGGCTCATCGTCGGCCTGTTCCACGACATGGGCTACCTGCGG
>JASHTK010000088.1 GCA_030040575.1 Gammaproteobacteria bacterium | reverse complement strand
GCTCACGAGGAGCTGAAGCCGCGAGTCCGCGCGGCGCCGCGCGCCTCAGCCGCTCGGACCGGCCTCGGAGGCGTCGTCCACCCCGACGATGAGCTTCGTCGCGCTCGCGAACGCGTACGGCATGATGTTGAGATTGAGCGGGGCGGGGGAGCCCTCGAAGACCCGTCCCGACATGTCGTACCGCGAGCCGTGGCAGGGGCAAAGCCACCCGCCCGGCCAGTACGCCCCGAGCGTCGGGTCGTGCGCGTCGAAGTAGGGCTTCGGCAGGCAGCCGAGGTGCGTGCAGGTGCCGATGCACACGTACCACTCGGCGGTGCGCGAGCGCATCGCGTTCTTGCAGTAGTCCGGCTGCGTCGAGTCATCCGAGGCGGGATCCTTCAGCAAATCGTCGTGCTGCCCGATCGTCGCCACCATCTCGGGCGTGCGGCGCACGACGTAGATGGGATTGAGCCGCCAGATCGTGACGATCATCTGCCCGGGCTCGATCTTCGCAAGATCCACCTCGGTCGGCAGGCCGAGGGCCTTCGCGCGCTCCGAGGGCTGCCACGACTCGATGAACGGCACCGCGGTAAAGACCGCGCCCACCGCGCCGATCAGCGTCGTCGCCCCGAGCAGCAGCTTGCGGCGGCTCGCATCGACCTCCGCGACATCCCCGGACTCCTCGACCGGCCCTGCATGGATCATCTCCGCCATCTCGACTCCTCGTGTCCTCTCGGCCTCTCGGCCGCGCCTCGACTCTAAAGGATCAGCAGCAGCGATTGATGCCGCTCCACTTGCGCTGCAGCTCGGACTGGAAGAACGCGCGGCGCGAGAGCGCCGCGGCGCCCGGATGGGCGCGCCGCTGGTGCGCGAGGTAGCGCTCGTACGCATCGTCGCCCGAGACGGCCCGGAGGCCCCGCCAGAGCGCTTTCAGCCAGCTCACGACCCGCCCTCCCCGGCCGTCTGCAGCCGTGGCGCCTCCTGCAGGCGCGAGAGCTGGCGCGGGGTCTCCGAGGAGGTGAGCGTCGGGAGCCCGCGCGCGCAGCGCCACGCAACGCGCAGCATGTCCACGATCACGAGCCACACGATGAGCGTGAAGATCACGGTGAGCCAGGCGTCGAGCTGCTGGTTGAAGATGAGCTTCGGCGCGGCGGCGGCGGCGGCCGGGGTGAGCGTGCCGGCGGCGAGCTTGTGCGCGAGATCGGCCGCGCCGGAGAAGAAGCCGAGGTGCGGGTCGGTGCTCACGATCTTCTGCCACGCCGCGGTGGTGGTGATGATCGCGAGCCAGGCGAGCGGCCCGCCGGTCACCCACGCGTAGCGCAGCTTGCCGCACTTGATGAGGATGCCGGTCGCGACCGAGAGGGCGATGGCGGCGAGCATCTGGTTCGCGATCCCGAACAGCGGCCAGAGAATGTTGACGCCTCCGTTCGGATCGATCACCCCGATGTAAAGGAAATACCCCCAGCCCGCGACGATCGCGGCGCTCGCGACGACGACCGAGGGATACCAGGAGGTGCGGCCGAAGGGCTTCCAGAACTGCCCGACCAAGTCCTGCAGCATGAACCGGCCGACGCGCGTGCCGGCGTCGATCGTCGTCAGGATGAAGATCGCCTCGAACATGAGCGCGAAGTGGTACCAGGCGGCGAGCAGCCCGCGGCCGAAGGTCGAGCCGAAGATGCTCGCCATGCCGACGGCGAGCGAGGGCGCACCGCCGGTGCGCGCAAAGAGCGTGTGCTCGCCCATCGCGTGGGCGAGCGCGGCCATCTGCCCCGCCGTCACCGGGAATCCCCAGCCCGAGATCGTCGCCGCCGCCGCGGCGGGCGTCGCGCCGACCACCCCGGCGCCCGTGTTGATCGCGAAGTACACGCCCGGATCGAGGAGGGTCGCGGCGATCATCGCCATGATGGCGACGAACGACTCGAGCGCCATGCTCCCGTAGCCGACGAGACGCACGTCCGCCTCGTTCGCGATGAGCTTCGGGGTGGTGCCGCTCGAGATGAGCGCATGGTATCCGGAGACCGAGCCGCAGGCGATGGTGATGAAGACGAACGGAAAGATCTTCCCTCCGAAGATCGGGCCCGTGCCGTCCACGAACTGCGTGAGTGCCGGCATCTTCAGCTCGGGCCGGATCGCGACGATCGCGATCGCGAGCAGCACGATCACGCCGAGCTTGAGGAACGTCGAGAGGTAGCCGCGCGGGGCGAGCAGCAGCCACACCGGGATGATGGCCGCCACCCAGCCGTAGCCGATGACGAACTCGGCGAGCGAGGGGCCTCCCATGTCGAAGAGCCGCCCGAGCGGCGGGGTCTGATCGATCCACCCGCCGGCGGCCACCCCGAGCAGCAGCAGGATCAGTCCGATCACCGTTCCCTCGAGGACCCGGCCCGGCCTCACGTTCTGCACGTACACCCCGATCAGGAGCGCGATCGGAATGGTCGCGAACACCGAGAAGGTCGCCCAGGGGCTGTGCTTCATGGCGTTCACCACGACGAGCCCGAGCACCGCGATGAGGATGATCATGATCATCAAGGTGCCGATCAGGGCGGCGAAGCCGCCGAACGGCCCGAGCTCATCGCGCGCCATCTGCCCGAGGCTGCGCCCGTCGCGACGCATCGAGAGGAACAGGATCGTCATGTCCTGCACGCACCCGCCGAGCACCGAGCCGATGAGGATCCAGAGCGTCCCCGGCAGGTAGCCGAACTGCGCGGCGAGCGTGGGACCTACGAGCGGCCCGGGGCCGGCGATCGCGGCGAAGTGGTGGCCGAAGACCACCCAGCGGTGCGTCGGCACGAAGTCGCGGCCGTTGTTGAGCCGCTCGGCGGGTGTCGCGCGGGTCGCATCGACGGCAAAGACTCGGGCGGCGATCCAGGCGGCGTAGAAGCGGTAGCCGAGCGCGTAGATGCACACGCCCGCCGTGATGAGCCACAGCGCGTTGATGGGCTCGTGCCGATGCAGCGCGATGCCGCCGAGGGCGAACGCGCCGACCACCGCCAACACGATACCGATGAGGCGTCCGAGCATGACTCCTCCCCCGTAAGGTGGGTTGCCGCGGGTGGATGATGCCGCGATTTGCCGTCCGCGCGCCAGTGGGCCGCGCGCGAGTGAGCCGCACGTCGGTCGGCCATGCGCGGGTCGGCCGCGGGCCCGAGCCCGCGCGGGCGCCGGTCGCTGATCAGTACCGGTAGTGCTCGGCCTTGTACGGGCCCTGCCGCGGCACTCCGATGTAGCGCGCCTGGGCCTCCGTGAGCTCCGTGAGCTCGGCGTTGAGGTTCTTCAGCTGCAGCCGCGCCACCTTCTCGTCGAGGTGCTTAGGAAGCGTGTAGACGCCGATCGGATACTGCGCGGCGTTCGTGTAGAGCTCGATCTGCGCAAGCGTCTGGTTCGCGAACGAGGAGCTCATCACGTAGCTCGGGTGGCCCATGGCGCAGCCGAGATTCACGAGCCGGCCCTTCGCGAGCAGGATGATGCGCTTGCCGTCGGGGAAGATCACGTGATCGACCTGCGGCTTGATCTCCTCCCAGCGGCAGCGCTCGAGCGAGGCCACGTCGATCTCGCTGTCGAAGTGCCCGATGTTGCAGACGATCGCGTTGTTCTTCATCCGCTCCAGGTGATCGTGGCGGATCACGTGGTAGTTGCCGGTTGCGGTGACGAAGATGTCGGCCTTGTCGGCCGCGTAGTCCAGCGTGACGACCCGGTAGCCCTCCATCGCGGCCTGCAGGGCGCAGATCGGATCGATCTCGGTGACCCACACCTGCGCCGAGAGCGAGCGCAGCGCCTGCGCGGAGCCCTTGCCCACGTCGCCGTATCCGCAAACCACCGCGACCTTGCCCGCGACCATCACGTCCGTCGCGCGCTTGATGCCGTCGAGGAGCGACTCGCGGCAGCCGTAGAGATTGTCGAACTTGCTCTTGGTGACCGAGTCGTTGACGTTGATCGCCGGGAAGAGCAGACGGTGCTCGGCCGCCATCTGGTACAGGCGGTGCACGCCCGTCGTCGTCTCCTCGCTCACGCCGCGGATCTCCTGCGCCTTCCTGGAGTACCAGCCCGGATGGGAGGCGAGCCGGCGCTTGATGGCCGCGTACAGGTACCGCTCCTCCTCGCTCGTCGGATGGGCGATCGCGGCGGCGTCCTTCTCGGCCTTGCCCCCGAGGTGCACGAGCAGCGTCGCGTCCCCGCCGTCGTCGAGGATCATGTTCGGCCCGATCGGGTTGCCCTCGGCGTCGGTGAACTCGAAGATGCGGTGCGTGAACTCCCAGTACTCCTCGAGCGACTCGCCCTTGTAGGCGAAGACGGGCGTGCCGCCGGCGGCCACCGCGGCCGCGGCGTGGTCCTGTGTCGAGAAGATGTTGCAGGACGCCCAGCGCACCTCGGCGCCGAGCGCCTTCAGCGTCTCGATGAGCACCGCCGTCTGGATGGTCATGTGCAGCGAGCCGCTCACGCGCGCCCCGCGCAGCGGCTGCTGCGCGGCGAACTCCCGGCGGATCGCCATGAGGGCCGGCATCTCGGACTCGGCGATCGCGATCTCGCGGCGACCCCAGTCGGCGAGGGCGAGGTCGGCGACCTTGAAATCCGCCCCTGCCGGGGCGCGCTTCAGATGGGCGTTCATCGTCTCACGAGCTCCTCACTCTGCAGGCTTTGAGGCCGCGCGCTCAGGCCGCGCGCGCCTCGCCCCGCACCTCGGCCGCGAGCTCCTGCGCCCGGTCCGTGCGCTCCCAGGTGAACTCCGGCTCCGTGCGGCCGAAGTGCCCGTAGTAGGCGGTCTTCTGATAGATCGGCCGGTTAAGGTCCAGCATCTCGCAGAGCCCGTAGGGCGTCAGATCGAAGTGCTTGCGCACGAGTTGCGTGAGCCGCTCGGAGGAGAGCCGGCTCGTCCCGAACGCCTCCACCATCACCGAGGTGGGCTCGGCGACCCCGATGGCGTAGGAGAGCTGCACTTCGCAGCGCTCCGCGAGCCCGGCCGCGACGACGTTCTTCGCGACGTAGCGGGCCGCGTAGGCGGCCGAGCGGTCGACCTTCGAGGGATCCTTGCCGGAGAAGGCCCCGCCGCCGTGGCGGGCGTAGCCGCCGTAGGTGTCCACGATGATCTTGCGCCCGGTGAGCCCGCAGTCCCCGACCGGCCCGCCGGTCACGAACCGCCCGGTGGGGTTGATGTGGTACTTCGTGCGCTTGTCGATCCACTTCGCGGGCAGCACGGGCTTTAAGATCTCCTCCATCACCGCCTCGCGCAGCGTCTTGATCGACACCTCGGGGCTGTGCTGGGTCGAGAGCACGACCGCCTCGAGGCCGACCGGCTTGTCGTCCTCGTACCGCAGGGTCACCTGGCTCTTGGCATCCGGACGCAGCCAGGGGAGCTTGCCGGTGCGGCGCACCTGGGACTGGCGCTTCACCAGGCGATGCGCGAGCGTGATCGGCGCCGGCATCAGCACGTCCGTCTCGCTCGTCGCGTAGCCGAACATCATGCCCTGATCGCCCGCGCCCTGCTTGCGCTCGTCCTTCTTGTCCACGCCCTGCGCGATGTCCGAGGACTGCTTGCCGATCATGTTGAGGACGCCGCAGGTCGCCCCATCGAAGCCCATCTCCGAGGAGTTGTAGCCGATCTCGAGCACCGTCCTGCGGACGATCGGGTCCACGTCGATCGTGGCGGAGGCCCGCACCTCCCCGGCGACGACGACGACGCCCGTCTTCACCAAGGTCTCGCACCCGACCCGCGCCCGCTTGTCCTGCGCGAGGAAGGCATCGAGGATCGCATCGCTGATCTGATCCGACATCTTGTCCGGATGCCCCTCGGAGACCGACTCCGAGGTGAAGACGTACTGACTCGCCATACGTTAAGTCCTATCGTTGCAGGCTATGGCCCATTATAGAGCGAGCGCCACGCCGAAGCTCCCCTCGTAGCGCCGCGCGAACTCCGCCTTGCCGAAGCGGTGATTCTGCGTGCCGCGGGCCTCGATCTTGATCGCACCCATGAGCGAGGCGATCCGCCCGGTCGTCTCCCAGTCGAGGCCGCGCAGCAGTCCGTGGATGAGCCCCGCGCGGTACGCGTCCCCGCATCCGGTCGGATCGACGACGGCGCTCGGCCGCGCGCTCGGGATGCGATGCGCGCGACCGCCCGCGTGGATGATCGAGCCCTCGGCGCCGAGCGTCACGATGAGCGCATCGACCCGCGCGGTGATCTCCGCGACGCCCCAGCCGGTTTTCTGCTGCACGAGCTGCCACTCGTAGTCGTTCACGGCGACCCAGCGCGCCTGGCCGATGAAGTCCCGCAGCTCCTCCCCGCCGAAGGTCGGCAGCTGCTGGCCCGGATCGAAGATGAACGGGATCCCGAGCGCGGCGAACTGCGCCGCGTGCTGGATCATCGCGTCGCGCCCGTCGGGCGCGATGATCCCGAGCGTGACGCCGTGGGCGTCGGCCACCTTGTTGAGGTGCGCGTGCTGCATCGCGCCCGGGTGGAAGGCGGTGATCTGATTGTTGTCGAGGTCGGTCGTGATGAAGCCCTGCGCCGTGTGCTCCGAGTCGATCACCCGGATGTGGTCGCGCGGCACGCCGTGGGCCTTCATCCACTCCCCGTACGGGGCGAAGTCCCGTCCGACCGTCGCCATGGGGTAGCCGGCATCGCCCAAGAGGCGCAGGTTGTAGGCGATGTTGCCGGCGCAGCCGCCGAACTCCCGCCGCAGCTGCGGCACCAGGAAGGCGACGTTGAGGATGTGGATCTTGTCGGGGAGGATGTGGTCCTTGAAGCGGCCGTCGAACCGCATGATGCTGTCGAAGGCCACCGATCCGCAGATGAGCGCCCGCCGCGGCGGCGCGCCACGGCCGGCGCTCGCGGACGCCGGGCTCAAGCGCTCACCGTGAACTTCTCGTTGCTCGCGTCGAGCTCGAACGCCCCGTCGATCACCCCGCGCAGCCAGCGCGCCGTCGCCATCACCCCGCCGAAGGCGTAGAAGTGCGGATGGGCGAGGTGCGTCGAGCCCCGCGCGGCGCTGCCCTGGACCAGCCCGATCAGCATCTCATCGGGGGACATCGCCAGTCCCGCGATCCGCCCGACGAGCCCGAGGCCCTTGCCGAGCTGGCCGAGCGAGGCGCCGATCCCGCACTGCACGGCGAACTTGATGAGCTTCGGCAGCGGCGTCGGCCCGGCGATGCCGATGTGCACGGGCAGGCGAATGCCGTGCTCGGTGAGCTCGCGGTCCCAGGCCCCGACGGCGCCCGGATTGAAGCTGAACTGGGTGCAGATGTGCATCGCCGTCCCGGTGCGGTCGGCGAAGGCCTGCTTGCTCGCAAGCGCGCTCCAGAGCGTCTCGGCGGCGACGGCCGGGTGCCCCTCGGGATGGCCTGCGACCCCGACCGTGCGGATGCCGCTCTCCCCGATCGCGCCGGAATCGAGAATCTCGAGGGTGCTCGTGAACTCGCCTGCGGGGGGATTGCGGTCGCCCGCGACGAGCAGCACCTGGTCGATGTCGGCCTGCTTCAGCCGCCGCAGCGCATCGCGCAGGACCTGCGCGCTCTCGATGCGCCGCGCGACGATGTGCGGCGAGGCGCGCAGCCCGCTCGCCCGCACCTTCGAGGCGACCCGCACCACATCGTCCACCGTGGCCTTCGGCGTGTGCGCGACGTAGACGGTCGTTCCGGCGGGCAGCACGCCCGCGAGCTCGGGCACGAGCCCCTCATCGTGCGGGGAGATCTCCGTCGAGGTGCCCCGGGCGAACTCGACGATGCGCCGCTTCAGCCGCTCCCCGCCGAGCGGGGCCGTCTCGTTCGCGTGCGGGCTCGCGTGTGCATTCATGGTGGGATCAGGTCTCGCCTCGGGTGGATCGTGTATGGGGTCGCGCGCCCGCCTCTCAAGCGCGCCGCCGGCTGACGACGAAGGTCTCATCGTTGAACCACAGCCCGCCATGCTTCTGCAGCACCTGCTGCGTCGCCTCGAGGTAGGCGCCGTTCTGCACCACCGAGTCGAGCCGCTCGTCCTCGATCTGATTGACGTAGATCGCCGCGTTCCACGCCGCAAAGAGCGTCGAGGTCCCGATCCGGTCGCCGATCTCCGAGGGCAGCGTGTGCATCTCGTAGCGGAAGATCGCCTTGTCGTCGGCGAGCGCCGCGAGCGTGAAGTCGCGGGCGTCGCGACCGAGCTCCTGCTTGACCGCCGCGAGCAGCTCGTGGCGGTCCACCTGGAAGGGATTCTCCCCGGGCCAGAGCTTGCGGATGATCTCGAGCGCGGGGTCCCGGCCGCACGACTGGATGACGAGCAGCCGCCCGCCCGGGGAGAGCGAGTGGATGAGCGGCACGAGCACCTTCTGCGCCTTGAATGCCGCCGACATGCGTGCCCGCCACGGCTGCGAGGCGACGATGAGGTCGTAGCTCTCGAAGATGCGGCCGGGCTTCGGGATCACCGCGTCGAGCAGGAACTTGTGGTCCTCCCGATAGACGACGAGCACCGAGGGCCGCAAGTAGATCGGATTGCCGCTCTTCGGGCTCGAGCGAGTCTGCCAGCCGTAATCGAGCGTCGCCCCGAGCTCCTCGATCTGCTCGGCGTACTCGTGGGCGGAGCTGCCGGTGAGGCGCACCTCCTGCCAGTTGAGCGCCGCGGCGACCTGCGTGTCGCGCGGCATCAGCCGCGGTGCCTCCGCGTAGTGCAGGTTCGTGACGACGAGCACCGTCGCCGGATGCTCCTGGAACCGGTCGGGCATCTTCTCGAGCCCGAGCCGCACGTCCTCGAGGCTGATCTCCTTCGCGACGACGGACATCGGCACCGTCGGGAACATCCGGTGCATGCCGCGCATCAGCCGCGAGAGCACCGTCGCATCGCCCATGCCGGCGTCAAATACGCGGATGGCGGGGGGCGAGGGCTTCACGTGCGCGAGCTCCTGGATGGCCCGGCGCGCGATGGCCGACTTCTCGTTGCAGGTGTTGATGAACGCGAGGTACTTCTGGCGGTTGTCGTAGAAGCGGAACGGCGGGGACTCGGGCTGCGGCCCGGCGCTGTTGCTCGACCTCAGGCTCGCGGCGGGGTTCCTGGCGGCGTTCATAGCTCGGACGACCGAGAGAGGGTGGCGACGGTAGCGGCTCGCCGACGGGGTCGGCAAATCGATTGTGGCAATAGGAGATATCAGCCGCGGATATGCCTCAGCCCGCGGCGGCGGGCGGCTTCGCGGCGGCCGCGGCGGCCTCGGCGGCGAGGATCGCGACCGCCCCGCGCGCGATGTCCGTGAGGCCC